>JAOUBX010000038.1 GCA_029860075.1 Deltaproteobacteria bacterium
GTTGAGTTCAACAAGTTATTCTGGAGTTTCCCGATAACACTCCTTTTTGAGTATTATCCGTCTTTTCTATCAGTGTTATTTAATCATTCGGCGTATGGCGCAGGCTTATACGGCCTACAACACCGCCACAAAAAGATATTATTGCAATGACAGTTGCAAATATAAAGAAGGAAACCAATACACCAAAGAAAGCCATGTAGCCTTGGTTCTGGACTGTTTCAGGCCAAAATATTTGAGCTAGCAGGAAGATGCCGCCTTTTACAAGGAAGTACAAGGAAGTACAAGGAAGTACAAGGAAGCAAAGGAAAGGAAGGGGTCAGACTTGACTATTGACTTTCCTGAGCCTTTGACAAAGAATTTATCACTTCTTCAACTTCCTTTTCCAGTTCTTTTTTCTCTTTCAGATGCCTTGTAATGACGGATGGGTCTTTTCCTATAAAGGTGGCAATTTCACTTCCTTTATATCCATATTCATTTGATACAATACTGAACAGCTTTTTTCCTTTCCTGCTGTTTTCAGACTTACCTTTTCCTCTTAACTGTTCAATGTCAACGCAAAACATCCTTTCCACTGCAATTGCAATCTCATTCAGGGTGTATTCCTTCGTCATTCTCTTCTTTTCAATTACTCTTGACGATTTTTTTATCACCTCATCAATGAAAGCTTCATTACCTAACAGTTGTTGATCAACAGTTCGATAAACATCCTGCTTCTCTATTGTCTCTGCGTCGCTGATAAAGCATTGATAAAGTTCTCGGGCATTTGATCTCTTTATCGAAAAAATGCCCAACACATCATCAGCATCGATCAATTCAGTTTGTTTGGTCTCCCCTGTGTATACCTTATGAGAACTCCAACGATAATCTTTAACATCTTTCACCATCCCGGCCCTGACGGGATTGAGATGGATATATTTCAACAATGACAGGAGGTAGGCATCCTTCTCACATAGAATTGCTCTGTACCTCCCCTGGAAGAGGTGACCTGACAGATTGTATTTTTTATTGAAATAGAGCGTAAAGCTCTGATTGATCCCCTGAAAAATCTTTGAAAGTGATATGCTCCCCGTTTCGACCAGTAGGTGAACATGATTGCTCATTAGTACATAAGCATATAGGTTAAATCCATACCGTTTCTTATACCGGGTCAGTATCTCCAGGTATTTACGGAAATCTTCTTCATCTTTATATATATTTTGCCGCTGATTACCACGGGTAGTTACATGGTAAAAGGCCCCTTCGAATTCTATCCTCGGCTTTCTCGGCATGTAACCAACTTAACAGTCATGGACCACTAAGTCAATAGTCAAGTCTGACCCGCTTTTCGCTTCGCTTTTCGCTACCATTACTAAAATACAGACTTGTTGCACCATCTGCCAGAGAAACAAGGGTAAATGAACCTTCCACAAATCCCGTTTCCATAACTATTCCCCACAGAGGATAAGTAAAACTTTCTTTCGAAAGTCCAATATCATTTGGATTCAGGCTAAAAACCAGATTTCGAAGGTCGGCAAATGTGCCTTTTTTATCATTTGCTTCTAACATGAAAGGCAAGGTAACTGCAATAATCATTGTTATTAGTAATAGATACTTCTTCATATACTATCCTTTAGTTATTTGTAGACTCGTACTCCTTTAACCTTTAGCAGGGCACCACCGACAAAGCGGAACCTAAGGCATTTAAAAAAGCATTGATAAGCTCTGTTGTTACTCTTACCTTGTTGAATATAATGTCGCAGAAGAACATGAACAATACCCCCAGTTTACTCTCTTGCTCTTCATCCCGTTAATCCCGTCTGAAATTCTTTTTCTTGACAGCTTCGCAGCGTGCGTCATGCACACAATATAAAGGTTAATATTACCGTGCACATGCTGCAACTGCGAACCCATCACTTTTGATAATACCCGTAACCAGGGCGGGGCTGATGTAGCTTAGGCATGTTCATATAAAAATAACTTAATTCAAGGAATTAGTTAGCGGCAAAAGGGGACGTAACTTGCCCTACGCTTGCTGCTTTTGAAAAAAGCCCCCTTTTCCCCTCACTGCTACTTCTGCTTTTCTCTTTCCTTCTCTATTTCTTTTTTTATTTCCAGAAAGATGGATTCCATTTTAGGAACAAAATCTTTCATCATCGATTGGGATATAAGCATCGAATCTTTCATAACTTCCGGCATTTTTTCTATCATGGATTTCCCCGTCTCACTCTTGTAAAAAGTAATCATATCCTGTATTTCTTTATCACTATAATGTTTCATATATACATCTATCATCGGGCCTTTCATTTTCTCCCAGTTCATCTCCTGCCTCATAATCGAAACATATCTGGACATGAATTTATTAAACATTTCTTCTTCCGAAGGCTTTATACCCAGCTGCCGGGACATGCCTTTCATTATCTGATCCATCTGTGAATACATTGAATCAACCATTGTGTCTATTTTAGTCAGCACCAGTAAGGCCTCAACCTTGTGCCTCTTATTTAACTCTCCCGAATATGCAACGGCTGGAAACACCAGTAATACAATAATTACAACCCATCTTTTCATGTTATACTCCTTACGTTTCAATATATTTTTACTCTTTAAAGAAAGAACCGGCAATCATCACCGGTCCGGGCTTTACACTTTTCCTTCAACTCCCCTTTCCTCATCTATCTACTCTCCACAAAACTTTTTGCCACTTGTTTATACATTAATCGGCTGAACTTTGCAAAGGTAATAAATTTAACCTCCCTTATGGGGCTTCCATAAATGAAGTAACATAACCTTCAGCCCCGATAAATTCAGCTTCGGTTTTTACCGGGCTAATCCCTCCCACATATTTAAAGAAGGGCCTCGGAAAAAAAGTGGTCCAGGGCATAGTTGGCTATTTTAAAGAAGTAAAGGCATCAAAGAAGAAATAAATAGAGAGGGAAAAGGGAGGCTATTCGCCTTAAATTAACAGCGAGTATATTCTTCCCTGAATGAGGGCCATAATGAAAATCCCACATTCCGCTAAAATGGAGAGATTCTGAATATGTGGGATTAATAAAGATAATCGACACTACAGGAAAAAATCACGGCGTCAAGGTAGCTATTGTGGTACCAGTACTTGATGAAATCATTGTTTGATGTCCTGTAATAATCGAGGCTCCCCTTAATGACGTAACGCTTCAAGTCCGGCCTTTCAATCGTGTAGATAAGGTTTACCCCGGCCATGTAAGAGTCAAAGGCTGAATATTTGTAGTCAATAGGTACGTATTTTTCGGTTCCTGTGTAGGCGCCGATATCTTTTGTATAAGCCGTATCGGATTGCCGGTATAACCTGAGCCGCCCTCCAAGGGTATAATTATCCCGCAGGTCCCTGTAGACTTCCGTATTAATCGTATGAGAGGTAATCTTCCAGTCGTCACGGTAGTAGCGATAACTGAGGTTCAGGCTTGTGGCCCCGCTTAACGCCTTTACCACCCGCAGACTATAAGCCTCACCCCTTCTTGACGCGGGAAGGCTTTCTTCAATCAAAGGAAGCGGCGTGGGCTGCTCTATGAAACGATAGGGTGACGCCAGGTAACCCCGGGAATAAATGTTTGAATAGCCCAGCTGAAACTGTACCGTGGGTGATAAAAATTGTGTTATCGACAGGTCGGCCTGAGTCCCTTTTCTGTCATCACGGGGCAGGGTATTAATCTTCCACCTGTCCGATAGCGTGGAAAGGGCTATCGCCAAAGATGTATTTTGCCTATTAAGCTGACGCACATAATTGATAAACAGAGAACGTCCTGAATAATCATTCTCCTCAGAGAGGTAACCGCCAAGAATCAGACTGTTTTCCCTGTCATCATAAATCCCTGATAAAGAAGCATAAGACCTGTAGCTTTGCGATTTTTCAGAGGGGCCCCTGTCTGACTTGTTTGAAGATGACGCAGCGGTTATAGCGTCTACACCGCCATTCACCCCGATTGCAAACTTCTCTTTTATTGACTTAACCATGCCCAGTTTATTGGTAAGAATAAACCCTTCGCTATTATCACGGTAAGCATTTAAAGAATAGGTGACTTTTTCCTCAAGTCCTTCGGCATAACTCAAAATCGTGCCGAAAAGCAGCAACAGGATGGCCAGAAGGGAAGTTTGCTTCATCATTTATTTACACCCGCATCCACCCTGGAAAGAGCTTCCTCCACCCTGAGAAGCCTCCCGGATACTTAAAATATGTTCCTCATATTCCACCTTCAGGGGCATGGGATTTAAAAGCATCTTGTCCTTTGAAAAGGCCTCTTTTTCATAAGGCTTCACTCTTTCCAGGCGGCTGGAACAAGCCGGGGTCAAAAGCAATAATAATACAATGGCTACTAGACGATTCATCATTTTTCTTTAACCAGATTTTCTATCTTTGCCTTTAAATCGTTAAGGGACGATTCTTTTAAGGAACCATAAAAAGATTTGATTATTTTACCCTCCCCGTCTATCAGGTAAGAAGCCGGTAATCCAAAGGGATTGTAGTCTTTAGCAATCTTCTTGTCCTCATCCATAAGAACAAGAAAGTTGACCTCTCTTCCTGCTTTCTTTTCAAGCTTTTTTAAGAATTTAAGGGAGTCCTCCTCTTTCCTGTCAACAGAGGCAGCGACAATAAGGAAATCTGCCTTGTTATATAATTGCTGAAAATAGATAAAGTGGGGCATCTCTTCCTTGCAACCGCTGCACCAGCTTGCCCATATATTTAACAAAATAACCTGTCCCTTAAAATCAGAGAGGGAATACTTTTTCTCCCCTCCAAGCTCTCTAAGATCAAAATCCATGGCCATGTCCCCTACGCCGGGAGCCGCTTTAAGGGAAACTGAAAAGAGGCACAGTATAAAAACAAATAAAAGGATAAAGCTGTTTTTAGAAACTATATTGCATTTGCCCTTTTTCATCTCAGACCTTGCAAATCAAATATTCCCGCCGAAAGTTCGGCACAAAACTCACTTATTATATCAAACTCAATTTAAATAGCAACGCAGTACTAGCAATTGAAATTTCAGGACAGAATTCCGGGAGCATAATGCTTAATTACCGGGAAGGAAGGACAAGCCTTTTCTTGCGGCCCTTATCCTGCCAATCCCGCCTGAAACAAGCTTTTAATTTCTTTTTCTCATTTTTCTAAAGGGGAAAGTGGCAGGCGACCTTGTGAACATCATCAACATTTTCAAGCAAAGGTTCACTGTCAGGATCGGTGCAGAGGGAGGGCCGCCCCCTGGCTTCAAATACAGGACAACGAGGGGAAAAGCGGCAGCCCCTTAAAGGTCTTTCAAAATCAAAAAGTCCCTGCAGGCTCTTCGATACCTTCGAGGCTTCTTCGCTCTGTCTTTCAACGAGCGACGACCAGAGTATTTTCGTATAGGGGTGGCGCGGTGCATGAGCAATACGCCCGGAAAGCCCCGTCTCTACTATCTTCCCAAGATACATGACGGCCACCTTGTGGCTGACAAGCTCCACAATGGGAAGGTCGTGAGATATGAAGAGATAGGAAAGACCGAGTTCCTTTTGCAGGTCTTTCAGGAGGTTTACCACCTGGGCCTGAATAGAGACGTCAAGAGCGCTTGTCGGCTCATCGGCGACAATAAACCGGGCGCCGACGGCAAGGGTGCGGGCAATTCCTATCCTCCGCTTTTCACCGCCGGAAAGCTCGTGGGGATAATTGGAAAGCTTGTTTTTTTTTATGTTCACCTGTTCCAGCAGTTCACTAATCCTCCGGGAGACTTCCGAGTCACTCAGTCTGCCGCCGATGCAGACGGCTTCCTTGAGAACAGCTCTGATCCGCATCCTGGGATTAAGGGCGGCGTCGAGGTCCTGAAAAATCATCTGCATCTGACGCCTGTAAGGGCGAAATTCCCCTTCTGTGAGATCAACAATCTCCTTTCCATCAAAGTTGATGCTCCCTGCCGTAACAGGCATCAGTTTTAGTATGGACTTGCCGATCGTCGTCTTCCCGCAGCCCGATTCCCCCACAAGCCCCATTGTTTCATTCTCCTTAATATAGAAGGAAACGTCATCAACGGCGGGAATGGTCCCCGTCTCTCCGCCAAAGGGAGTAAAGAACCTTCCTGGCTGAAGAAAATGCTTTTTGAGGTTTCTCACTTCAAGTATCGTTTTGGACATCTCTTCCCCTGATAATCGGTTTTTTACTTTTAGCCCGCATTTGGCTCCCGGCTTTCGGAATTGTAGAGCCAGCATCTCACCTCATGACCGGGCGACACAGCCCTCAATTCCGGTTCCCGGGACCTGCACTTTTCCCTTACCTTCTCGTTAATGCGATTACACCGGGCGTAGAACCTGCAGCCATTAGGTATGTTTATCGTATCCAGAACATCCCCCTCAATGGCTTGCAGATCGATTTCCCCATTGATATGCTTTTCCGTCGGAATTGATGCGAGCAGGGCTGCCGTATAGGGGTGCTTTGATTCAGTCTCAGTGGAGAGCAGTCCCCTTGCCGGCCCCGATTCCATGACTTTTCCCCCGTACATGACGGCCACCCTGTCTGAAAGACGGGAAATGGTATTGATATCGTGACTGATCAGCATGGTAGTAATACCGAGTGTCGACTTGAGCTCCGCAAGGAGATCGACGATCTTCGATTGTATGGTCGCATCGAGACCCGTTGTCGGTTCATCGGCAATAAGGAGAGAAGGCTCCGACGCCAGCGCCATGGCGATCATCACCCGCTGACACATCCCTCCCGACAGCCCGTAAGGATAGGTGTTGTATCGCAGCGCCGGTGAATCGATTCTCACCTTCTCAAGCCAGTAGAGGGCCTTTTCACGGGCCTCCTTTTTCTGATTAATCTCAGTATTTAGCAGTATGGACTCCGTAATCTGGCTGCCTACCGTCATAAATGGATTCATGGACGCCTTCGCGTCCTGGAAGATCATTGATATTTCTCTGCCCCGTATCTCCTTCATGACCCTGTCTATTTTTTTTTGCCAGCCCCCATTGTCCTTTTGCAGCGCCATGATCATGCCGTCAATTTCTTTTACCTTCACATAATTATCAAGATTGTGGAGCAGGCTTTTTAACATTCCACTGGATTTAAATTCCACAGCGCCGCTAATGACGCCCGGCGCTGCCTCGATGAGACCCATAATGGACTGGGCCGTAACACTCTTGCCGCTCCCGCTCTCACCGACAATACCCAGGGTTTCTCCCTGATTTATGCGGAGTGTGACGCCGTCTACGGAACGGATGAAAGCCTTTTTACCGCTTGAGTAAAAATAGGTTTTGAGCTCTTCCACTTTTAAAACCGGCGTTTCGCTCATCGTCCTCTCTTCCTCTCCAAAACATTATTCAGCCCGTCGCCAAGAAGATGAAAACCCATGATGGTAAAGAGTATGGCAAGAGCCGGCGCCGTAGAGGGCCAGAATTTCCCCTGCAAAAAGTAGTTTGAACCGGACTGCACCATGTTGCCCCAGGAAGGGACGGGCTCCTGAACGCCGAAACCGAGGTAACTGAGACTGGTCTCCATCAATATGGCCTCGGCCATGCCGAGCGTTGCCTGAATTATCAGAATGGACCGGCAGTTGTTCCACAGAACATGCCTCACGATAATATCGCCATTGGAGAGACCGAGCGCTATGGCTGCTTCAATAAAATTTTTCTGTTTGAGAAACTGGATTTTCCCCTTTACAAGAAGCGCAACGGCAGGAACATTGGTGATACCCACAATGATCATAATGTAATAGATATCAGGCTTGAAGGCAGCCACAGTTAGAAGAATAAGGACAAGGCGCGGAAAGGAATCGATGAGGTTTGTCACATAGGTAATGACCGTTTCAATCCAGCCCTCCTTAAAACCGGCCAGCGTTCCCAATAGAGTACCTAAAAAAAGCATGATCGCCACAGCCAGCAGGCCGGGCAGAAAGTATGCCTGGATGCCGACAATCAATCTCGACAGGATATCCCGCCCCATATAATCGGTTCCCAGTATGTACCCCGATGTGCCGGGAGCGGCCATAAGGAGATCAAAGCTCATTTCGTCGGGATCGTGAGGAAGCAGCTTAAATGTGCCCAGGAGATAAGAAACCACTACAAGGATGACAACGAAAAGACCATAGCCGATATAAAGGAGGTCCAGCTTGTCTGTATTCTTCCAGAAGGGGAGGTCTGAAAATTCGCCTATCTCCCTTGAAGTCTGACTGTATTTCTTCATTAATGGGTCACCTTTTTATTAATGTCCTTTTGACGCCCTGGGATTAACCATGATATAGACGACCTTCTGCATAAGACTCCCAAAACGGACGATGACGGCGGCAATAATGGTAATGCCCATAATGAGCGGATAATCCCTGTCCTGCGCAGCCTGCCATGCCATCCTGCCCATGCCGGGCCAGTTAAAGACCTGTTCCACGACGACGGCACCACCGAGAATAAAGGGAACCTTTGATGCAATGATGGAGGAGACAGGGATAAGGATTCCCTCCTTAAAAGCATGACGCCATACCGAAGCTCCCTTTGCACGCGCCGTCCGGATATAATCTTCAGAAAAGACCCTTGACATTTCCTCACGAAGGTAACGAACAATTTCACTGACGGTTCCGTTGCCGATTCCAAGAACAAACATGGGAAGAATAAAATAGAGCCAGCCGAACTTCTCTGTTCCCGAAGAGCCGAAGGCAATAGGGAAGAGCCCTAACTTACGGGTAAAAACGTAGATTGCGATATAGCCGAGCCAGAAAACAGGAAGCGCCGAAATGACGTAGGCGAAGATGGTAAAAGACCAGCTCAAAACGTTAACACCCCTTCTGGCAGAAAAAAGAGCAATGGGAACAGCTATAATTAAGGTGATAAACATGGACCCGACGGTGAGATAGAGTGTATTTATGCCCACCCTGACGACCTCGCCCAGCACAGGGAGGCCTGTTCTTAAAGAGGTCCCGAAATTTCCGCTGAGCATGCCTGCAAGCCAGGAAAAGTATTGTCCATACCAGGCGGTTGACGCTTCTGCTGCTTTCTGCAAGGATTGCCTTGCCCCATCATCAGCCATTTGCTCCTTTAAAAGGAGAGAGAAAGGATCGCCAGGCGAGAGGTAGAGAATAATAAAGACAACAAAACTGACGCCAAGGAGCAGCAGCGCCGTTATTCCAAATTCTCTGGCAAGCAAAAGGGCAACCGGTTTTATGGCGGAAATTTTCATGACATATAAGCTTCTGTTGAGGTTGTTTGAACCTGGAAAAAATGTTGGGCGCCCATAGCGAGCGCAATATATGGCGTTCACAGCGCTTTTAAAAACCCCTGGCTTCACCCACAGACGAACAGACATTGAGGGGGAAGTACTGTGCAATCAAAAGCTGGCGCTACATACTGTGATGCCACTACTTTTTTCAGGTTCAAGGGCTTTTCAGTACTGAAAAGCCCTCTTTTAATTATCCGGAAACGCTCATTTCTGCTCCTCTTTCGGGATGTACCATCCGTCGGCAAAAGAGAAGAACTTGTACGGGTGGATCGCCACATGCCTCAATTTCCTGTTGTAAGCGGCATAGTTAGTCAAAGTCCAGAGGAAGGTATAAGGGGCTTCTTCCGCTATAAGGGCATGAAGCTTTCTGTTGATGGTCCGCCTCTTCTCATGATCGAGCGTCAGTTTACTTTCCACAATGAGACTGTCCACTTGCTGATTGGAATAGGCCGAAAAATTGTTTTTCCAGGGTCCTATCTCAGAGGAGTGAAAGAGGGAGGATATATCGGCAGAATCATCAAATACCCATGACGCAAAAATGATGTCGAAATCATGCTTTAGGAAAACGTCCTCTTTCCAGGACAACCATTCCCTGAAGTCGACCTTAATATGAACACCGATCTTTTTAAGATAACTGCCGAAGGCGAGAACGACCCGTTTGACGGCCTCACTCTCTTTTTCAATGGGGACTTTAAGGGTAAGGCCAAGCCTGTTGCCGTCCTTCTCCATAATACCGTCACTCCCCATTTTAAATCCCGCCTCCGTTAAAAGGTCCTTCGCTTTTTGCGGATCGTAGGGGATGGTCTGCACATCCAGGTTATAGGCCCAACTGCCGGGAGCAAAAGGCCCTGAAATGAGCGTTCCCTGCCCATTGAAAAAGGAGTCAAGCATCTCCTGCCTGTTGACTGCATAGGAGAAGGCCTTCCTGACACGCTTGTCTGAAAGCACGGGATTGCGCATATTGTAGCCGAAAAACGAGTAGGAGAGCGCATTGTAAGGTTCAAGGACAAAGCGCTTGTCTCCCTGGATTTCAGGAATAATACGGGGATTAACAAGTACCATCATATCGATTGCGTTAAACATGAGCGCCTGTGACATGATGTTCTGATCGGCAAAGGGCTTGGCAATGAATTTATCGATATGAGGACGGCCCTTGAAATAGTTTTCATTGACCATAAGAATGACTTCCCTGTCGGAAGTGATATTCTTTATCATGTAGGGTCCCGTGCCGATAGGTTTATGCACGAAGGGATCTTCCCGGGTCAGGTATTCCGGGTTCACAGGCCCATGCCGGGGAATAACCTTGAAACTGAATTTTGCAAGGGCATTGAGGACGGGCCGCTTCAATTTAAACTGAACCGTATATTCTTCCAGCTTTGTCGCACTGGCAATAAATTCGTAACGCACCTTTAAAGCGGTGATCGTTTTGGGATGCATCATTACGTTAAAAGTAAAGACAACATCGTCGGCCGTGAGCAATAGTTTTTCTTCATTCTCATCCTTCGGATGCCAGGTAACGTCCTTCCTGAGATAGAAGGTATAAAGCAGTCCATCTTCCGATATGTCCCACCTCTCTGCAAGTTCGGGCACTATTTCCTGTTTTTCATTAATCCCCACAAGGCCGTTAAAGACAAGCTCACTGATCCTCAGCGCAATCATGTCATTACTGGTAACAGGATCCAGCGTTGCAGGTCTGCCGTATTCAGCGTAGTTCATCGTTCCACCGTCCGGTCTGGCGCCACTTTCTTCACTTGCTGCCGCCTGGGGAAACATGAGCAGCAAGACACCGGCAGCCATTAATAAGGAAATCCTCTGTAATTTTTTCATAAACTCCTCCTCCAACGTTATCTATGCTTCTTTTAATATTAAACAGCCTCTAAAGTGTTACTTGGTTTTCATCGGTGAACTTCAAATCCCCCCTCACCCCCCTTTTTCAAAAAAGGGAAATAAATGTCTTCCCCGTCGAACAAGGGGGATTTTCTCATTGAACACTATTTAAAATATCTTTACATCTCCCGCGCTTTTTTGTTCAAGTGAATAGATTCCCTGCATAACAACCTGTATCTGCCGAAGGGCGGAAAACTGCTTACTCATTTCAAAATATATTTCAAGGGCCTCGGAAAACTGCTTTGTTTTGTAATAGGCCTCGGAAAGGGAGACAAGCAAAAGGGGAGCATTGAATTCGATCCTGTTTTTATTCCCCTTATCGCGAACGGACTCCATATAAATAACGGCATTTTTGTAGTCCTTCTTCCCAAGATAATGACTGCCGATAGCAAAGTTAAGAGCGTAATGCTTTTTTCCTTTCTTTTGCGCTGCCACAGCCAGCGCCTTTGAAAAGACCTGGGGGAAATCGATTTTTAGCCTGTTGCAGGCAAAGAGGACCTCTGCAAGGAGATCAGCATTGGCCTTTTCTTTAGGGGAAAGGTTATTCCAGAAAGAGGTCAGCGCTTTTTTGTTTCCTTTCCTGTAGCTGTTGTATGCCTGCCTGCTTCTGGCCTTCACCTTGAAAGGTCCGGGCATTCCCGCTGACGATAAAAAGGAATCCGTTACAACAATTGATCTGTCAAGGGAACCAAAGGCACTATAGGCTTCACCCAGATAATAGGCGGAGGGTCCTTTGACCTTAGCGTCTGTTGACGCCTTGTCGAGATAATGAATAGCCGCAGCGCCATAGAAAAGAGACAGGTTTTTCAGCAGGTCGATATCATAATAACGAATTACCTTGTTTTTTGCCGCCCTCTCTTCATAGGAATAGCCTTTCAGATCGGAAAGGGCCAGCAGGGCAAGCCCTTCATCGACAAGCCCCTTGTCGGCATAAACACCGATAATATTTTTTACCATTCGCGCGGAAGGCCTTCCTTGCCGTTTCTTTAAAAGTTGAAGCGCTTTTTTACAGAGTGAAACCGGTTCAGGCTTGCTAATTCCAGCCTTAACGTAAATATGGGCAAGTTCCGACAGCAATTCCGGGTCGGAACCCGGCAGGCGGGACCAGACTGCTTTTGCCTTCTTTTTCTTCCCTTGCATAAAGTAGGCAAGGCCGAGCTTGGCCCTTGCAATGTCCCTGTATTTCTTCGGTGTTTTTTTATAGCCAATAAATTTACCGAGATAGGCGGCCGCTTTCTTCGACCGGCCCGCTTCCAGAAAAGCTTCCCCCAGATAGAGCCTGATGAAACGGCTTTTGTCCTTGCCCGATCTTTTAGAGAGTCTTTCCAGGTAATCATTATGCAGCGTGAGCGAGAGCTGGTACAGTTTGTCATGCAAACGGGCATTGTTCAGAAAGATCATGCCAAGGGTGAGGTTTGCCGCGCCACTTTCAGCCGGTTTACTTTTACTCACATGGGGAAGCAGCATACCCGCCGCATCCTCATAATGGTTCTTTTTGTAGAGCGCCAACGCTCCCTTCACCGGATCTGTCGCTGAATGGGCAGGGAATACGAGGGCTGCCGAGATCATTACAGATAAAAATATTTTCATGCTTGCTCCTGGGCTATCAATTATCAATTACAATTATTAAGGTTTGCTACAGATCATCAGCCTTTTCATTAAATTTATCCGAGCCGGTTTCTTTCTCCTCCTTGCTATCGACAAGAGGCACCGCTTTTTTCAGTTCCGCAATAAAAATGTGGTCCCACTGTTCAACCTGCGCCCGAAAGGCAATTATCCCGGCCACTGAACTCGTTACGTCATGGTTCATCTTTGTTCCCGTTTTGAGATGAACTTCGCTTTTCTTTTCAATATCAACGATATAGATTGGATTGAAGGCCTTCTCATCGTTTTTAACATAGACGATCCTTTTGCCATCAGGCATCCAGGCCGGCCCTGTTTCAACATCGGGTATTACATTTTTGGCCACCACCTTCGCTGCCAGCCCTTCTCCTCCGGCAGGATCGGAACCGTCCGAAGAAACGACGACAAGCGCCCAGACCTTGGGATCATCTTTATCATTATAGTTGGAATAAAATGCGATCTTCTCTCCGTCGGGAGACCAGCTGGGCCGGAGGTCGTCATATTTCCATGTTGTTAGAAACCCCACCGACTTACGGGGAATTTTTACGTTATGTATTACAGAAATATCATGGTTTTCATTACTCCCGTAAATCATGGCCAGTTTTTTGCCGTCAGGAGACCACCGGGGATAGAGATAAGACTTTTCACCACTCGTTACCTTCCTTGTTTCAGTTTTTACAAGGCTTCGAAAATAGACCTCTGCTTTACCCGAACGGCTCGATACAAACACCAGGGTATCGCCAAGAGGCGACCACTGCACATGGCCGTCTTTTCCCTCATCTTCGGTAAGCCTGTTGATGGTCTCATTCCCCATATTACGAAGATAAAGATCATAGTTGCCGTTCCCGCCGTTACTCATAAAGGCGAACCTGTCTCCTCCGGGGGACCAGCTTATTCCCGAGTTGTAGCTCATCTCTTCAAGAACGCCTGAAAAAAAGAAATCCATTCCCCCTTCCTCATCTGAGGAGCGGTAGTATACTTTCTCCATAACAGACCCAAACAAATTCGATATAATAATTTCCTTCTTCCCGCCGCTGCTTCTCTCGAAAGCAAGCAGATCTCCCGACGGGGACCATACGGGATTGGAATCATTGCTGCCCGATTTGCTCTTTGTCAGAGGGCGGACATAGAGCGGCTCTATGAACCTGGGTGCAGGCACGGCGCCCTTTTCCCTTTTAACAGCCTTAACTCCGCTTTCTTCCTCTTGAGGACTGCCCTCCTTCTGAACTCCCCCGGCTATTGTTTCTCTCTCTACAGCGCTCTCCGGAAGGGCCTCCTCATACTGGCCCGTTCCTTCACTTCCCTCACATACAGGGGGGCGGCCGGGTTCATCCAATGCCTTGCCCTCCCCCGGGCCACTTTCTTCAAAGGTCTCCCCCTTTGCCGAAACCCGGCCGGCGGAGGGTTCGACGGGGGAACAGGTCTCCGAGAAGGAAGCATTGCTATAGAACAGAATGATAGTAAAAACGGCCAAAGCTGCAATCACAGTGCCTCTGCTCACTATCTTCCCTCCTTACATAAGGTCTTTAATCTGGGTCCACCGTTTTTGGGCCGCCTCGCGTATGCCGGCAAAATTGCCATCGCTCTCCAGCTTTTTCGGGAAAAAGTCAAAATATTCCCTCCAGGCAAGGTCAGCCTTGTTAAGTATTGAATTTTTTCTCGTTGCCATGTAGAGCTTGTGAAATGAAATGGCCCGATAATAATAAGTGTCATGCACCGCTTCATCATAGTGCGCTGTGGGGAAGAACCTTGTATTTTGTTTCGCTCTTTCCAGGTTTTTTATGGCTGCCGCAAAATTTTTAGCGGCTTCCCTTTTGTCGGACTTTAGCAGACTATTTCCATGTTCATAATAGGCGTGTCCAAGATTGGTATAGGTAACGGCAAACTGTTTATAGACCAATTGCTTGTTTTCAGGAAGCGTGAGCACATTTTCAAATTCCCGAATGGCTGCAACGTAATCTTTCTTTTCATCCATATAGAGCCGGGCCAGACTGTGACGGATATCAGAATAGTCAGGGTGGTTCTTTTCCGCATTGGCATAGGCCTTGATAGCGGCGTCAACATTTCCATTTCTTTCCGCTTCCCTGCCGATCTTGAGCGTATCCTTAAATAGAACGATTTTCTTGCTGCCCGTACGGTCCACCACCTTTTCTTTAAAATCTATTATCTTTTCCCAATGGCGGTAGTTACCGGGCGCTGAAATTTTTATTTTGTGAAAACCGAATGTAACCGATTTACCCTCAACGATAGGCGTTGTCCCCACATTTTTGCCGTCTATAAAGACGGCGGCATTGCTCGGCGCCGATTCAACCTTGAAGAGCGCGTTGTTTACGTTAAGAACAAAGGCCTTCTCTTCCATCTCTTTTTCTATCCATACCTCATCAACCAACTGCTTGTACCCATGCCTGTATAAAACAATATCCATCCCTTTACCAAGCTTGACCGGTACTTTGGCTTTACCATTGCGGTCCGTCGTTCCAACCCATCTGCCATCGAGATAAACATTTGTTCCGGCAAGGGGCGTTACGTCCGGCGGCAGTCCTCCGTTTACCTTAAGGATAAAGAAGTTCCGGGCTGCCTTTTGCTCTTCTTCTTTAAACAAGCGCCTCACCACTTTGCTGCCAACCTTGACATCCCCCTTGGCTTTCAGAAACTCCACCTCACCCCATGACACATCACTTTTAGCGCTTTTTACCTTGAAAGTCCCAATTTCACTGAAACTCTTAACCTTGCCTTGATTGTCGAGGCGGGCCTCCATGAGGGAAAATTCCATCCCCTTTCTCACCCCATAGTCAACCTTGCCGAGATTTATCTTATATTCATCTTCTTCAGCAGCCGCTACCGTTCCCTCAAAAGGGAACTGTCTCATAATGTTATTAACCAGTTTCTTGGCCACCTTCTTAATATGTTTTGCCTTTTTAGCCGTGCTGATCTGGCTGAGTAAAAGTTTTCCACTCGACGTATAGACCTTTGTCTCAAAGATATAGCCCTTTTCTTTCTTCGCGACACTCCCCAGGATAACCATATCGACTGTTCGCATAAGCTTTGTTTTCTGCCATCCCCTGGTTGTCATTTTTTCAATGGTCGTCTTTGACTTGTTCATCTTTTGAAGTAGTTTGGCACGGGGGACCCCCTTAAAGCTCATATAGCTAAAAAGGCGGTTTCCGACAGCCTCTTCAATACGGGAAATCACATTATCCATAGGTTCTTCAGGGCTGTTGTTCACATATCCCACAATACCGACCCTGATCGGTTTGGGAGTAGCGGGGTAGAAATACCTCTGTACATACAGGTCGTCGTCGAGAACAACCTTTTGTTCCCATCTGTCAGGAATAAAGCCGGGGGCGGAGAGTGACAGGAGAACCTTTTTACCGGGTTTACCCTTATACTTATAAAGATAGGAGCCGTTGGCCCTGGTCTTGCCCATTGTTTTACCGTCAATAGCCACAGTAATGCCGGGGACGCCCTTTGTGAAACCATATTCATCGGTCATGGCCTTGACGGCAACGACGCTCTGTTTATAAAGCTCAATGTTTACCCGCTCTCCGGCATTCAGCTTTTTTCTCTTCTTCCAACTGCTGTACCCCTTTTGGGAGACGGCAATGGCAAGTCCTTTTTTCGGGGCCTTCCTGTATTTATAGACAAGCTCCCCCTTTTGATTAGTCTCACCGCTCTTTTTTCCGCCTATAGTAACCGATACGCCCCCCAAAGGCCGCCCATCTTCGGAGACAAAGAGCGTTATATACTTTGACCACTCCAGAGTTGCCTCAAATACGTATTTGAGGGGAGTTTCACCAGGTTCCTTCATTACAAAAGATTGGGTCCAGGAATTGATCTTGTAGCCAGGTTTTTCCTTGCTCACAGAAAAAGTAACCTCTTTCCCGGGCGCTTCCTTTAATACCTTTGAAAACTTCCCCTTTTTATCAGTCGTCCCTTCTTCAATACCGTTAACGGTGACTTTGGCGCCATCCAATGCCTTGCCTTCAAGCCTAACGGTCAAATCAAGCTGAAACTCTTTCTTTTCCGGTTCAGCCTTCTTATCAGATGTACAGGCAAGGAACATTACCGGTATAATGAGAAGAAGCAGCCATTTAATATCTTTTTTAAGCATCCTAATCACTCCTCTAAATTAGTATCAAAATTTTTTTGCAGCGAATCCATGAAAAGAATTGGAACTGCATAACCTTGAACAAACCTCAAAAGGCGCATCCTGTTTTTTTACATGGATGGAGGCTGTATGTTTACCTCGCCCGGATTAATGATCTTGTCCTCATCCGAGGAAGCGCCCTCAAGGGATTTTCGATCCCCTTCGGCAATCTTTTTAAGGCTAAAGTTGATCTTCTTTTTTGTACTGCCGCCTATTTCAACGGTTTCCGTTGCCGTTTCATAGCCTAATCTGCGGGCTTCCACTTTATAGGTACCCTTGAAAATAGCCTTCTTTTCCGATTTATACTTTCCTTTTTCATCTGCCTTTGTTGAATAAGAAGCATTCTCCAGATTACTGGTAGTGTTAATCATATTGATGACAGTCCCTTCCGGACTCTCATCGGTAACGGGATTCATACCGGCATCAACTAAACTTATGGTGCCGTGTATCTTGGGTGAACATGCCCCCAGCAGCAGAGCGGTAAACAGTAATAATAACTTAGTTCTGATCTTCATCTTTTCCTCCTTCTGTCCTTAATTAAGTATAAATCAATCTGTCCAAACACGGGCCGGCTAAGGAGTTATGAGCAAGGTGATTAGATTCCAGCCTTATCCCGCAAGGGATTTAATTTATCGTTAACATAAGAGCCATAAACAAAAAAAGCCGCCAGATTTTTTTTCTGGCGGCCCGGCTGACATGAACGACCGCATGACTATATGGCCCGGCAGTATACCTTGCAAACATTATCATCAGCGATATTCTTAGTCCCGCGGCTCTGCGTCCTTCGGTTTCCCGGAGTTTGCTCTGAGCAGACTATTTTTTTACCCCTTAAGGGTGACAAAAAAACTTCGGTTTACAATCCCTCTTCGTCCAGCAATGCTGATTAACAGTAAATATGGGAATCACTTCAATCACCGGTTCCCCATTCCCCTTTTGCATCATAAAGCGTCATCGGCCCACCCCGGAAATCGTTGTATTAAAACTATCCTCTAACCTACAACCTTTATTTGGCCTACCTTTCGGATCGATTGTTTCTTCCCAACTACTAAATTATGTTTATACTAAAGTAAAACACAAATTGCTGCAATGTCAAACATTTTTTAAAAACCCAATAATCCGGCAGCTTTTTGACGTTTATGAAAAAGTCTCTCATGAACCAGGCAAGGGGCTATGAGCACGGAGACAACCTTTGCCCACCCTGCGCCTGTATTTCCTATTAAAACATTATAATATCGTCGTACCAGACCTGCGTGGCATCCAGACTGTATATCATGAGAAAATCAAAGCCTGTCAGGTTCGGGTCCATAAAACTTATAGTGCTCGCAACCAGGCTTCCATCAACATAAAAATCAAATGTAGAAGACGCAGCCAGGTTATTCCACTGAATGTTCCTGAATTCAATAAAATAATACCGGCTTATTTGATAACTATCATAAGAAACATCATTGACATGCATTGTGCCGTCATCGGCGAAATGAAAAACGATGCCGTAATGGCCCGTGCCGCCGATACTCTGACTGAGCGAGAAATATCCCGTATTTCCGGTCGTCGTCATTGTCGCCACATAGAAACTGATCTCTGAAGGGGCAATGTCGCTCAGGTGGTGAAAAAGACCATCACGCGCACGGCTTGAAGACCCGATAAGGGTCAAGCCGAAACTGCTGCTCTGGCCCGCATTGGGAAGGACCTCCCTGGACGTATAATTGCTGCCGTCGGTCTGCCAGTATCCGGGACAGATCCCGAAAAGATCGTTTGTTTCAAAATCATAGCAAAAAAGATCGTTTTGACAGTCGCACCCGGTAATGATATAGGTTGCTGATGCTACGCTCTCAAGCATACCGGGTTTAAAGCAAACCGTGTGGATAGTCGTCGTACCGTCAATGCTGAGGGGCTGGTTATATTCTATCCCTGCAGTGTTATCAGAAGTGGGGGCTTGCTGTGATCCTGTGGGGCCCCTTGTGTACTTGATAGTTGCTCCCGCTAAAGGCAGGCGCCGCCGTCCGTTCACCGCTGTCATCAGGCCAGTCACAGGAGAGCACAGGCAATAAGAGCACAAGCGCAAAGACAAGGAATATACCTTCTGCAATGGAACGCTTCATAATTATCCCTCGTTAACAGGATGGAAAATACTATTATGAACAGGCTAACACTAAATATTTTAATCATCAACAAAAATATGGGAGGGGATCCCCCCCCATAGTAATGATAAAAGCGTACTCATAAAGAAAGTTAACCTCATAAATACAAGCAGGGTTTAAGGTATGAAAAGCATCCCTGCACTGATGAAAAGCATTGTTACTTCCCCCGTATAATCGTAAGAATCAAAAGAGTAATCTACTTCACCGTAAAAAGCGCTGAATATGTATCCGGCTTTTACGGTAATCGCCACGCTGTCAGAGACACCAAAGTTCGCTCCCACTACAGGACCTACCCCTAAAGAAACAAGATCTAAATCCCCGCCTGCATCGTTGTCCCCTTCATAAAACCCGACTCTTACTTCAGGCCCTATCCATATTCTGATTTTGTCATTTCCTCCTACTCTAAAGCCGAAATCATTTTCTATGGTGAGACCATCCAACTCGACATCATTCCCTGAATCCGCATCTCCTTCAATAGAGTCGACGCCAACACTAAGTCTGTAATTGAAAGTGCCTTCATCAAAAGGGTTTGTGTCGAGCTGAAAGCCCAGGGCAAAGTGATCCGTATCATAATCATCATCAATATCGTTGCCCGAGATAAAGACATCATAGGTTGTGCTTTCACCGCTGCCGGTACCTTTTTCCAGGAAAAACCCCAGGCCTACCGCTTTTGCGTCCGTCACAGCGATACCGGTAATGCTAAATACAGATATTAAAAATAAAGCAAGCAACTTTTTCATGACAAACCTCCTTAAAATAGAATATTTTGATAAATTAACAAAAAATCGATAGTTATTTGATCAAATACTTTATTAGTTTCCCCCCCTCCTTTAAATTTATTTTGATTTCCATTAATTGCAAAGGTGGACCCTGCATTTAACAAAAAAAGCTCTTTACAGTGTTTAACTGTATCAAGCTTTTTATTGTTTCCTCAATAGATTGGTAATTCATCCCCACCACCTTTGATTTATATCTTTTCTACCTTCTATCACAATTGCTTTATCCTGACAAGCGTAATTAATAAATTGCAGTTTTTTTTAGAATTTATTGGTTCCTTTCATAATAGTTCCGGCAACACAACCAATTCTGCATTTCTGCGGCAGGGAAGTTTCCCGGGTTTTCCTTGTCACATTTTTTTCATCATTTCAGAAAGTTTGTCAGTGGTCTTCAGGTTCCTGGCAGTGACCGGGACACCGAGGCATTTCCTCAATGGTTAGCTGAGCGTTGTCCTATTGTTGCTTGATATGCGTAAAACGCCGGTCAATCCGAACGCTCTGGACAGCCGCCCCCCAAAACCGCTTTTTAATGCTGCTAAAAGCAAAGCCGGAACCCTGCGGACAATAAGTGCCATAGATGGCAAGATTGATATTACTGGATTCCGGAGTGGAAAAGAGGTTGCTATTCATCAAAACCATCCGGACAACCGGCATGTAGCAGTATCGTTCGATAGGTGGTTAGCGGCATCGCAATATCTACCGTATCGTCGCCGGTCACCGTATAGACCGGCGGGTCACCGACCGCAGCAGAGGGATCGGCAAACAACCGCAGGTCGTGCGTTTCAGTCCAGGCGCTGCCTCCCTGCTTATTATAATCGGGAATATGCGGTATAGCTTCGACCAGATTGAATGTCACGCTGATTTTGCCTGGCCACGGATCGCAGGTTGTTATTGACTCGGAAACCCTGTCCATTAAATCATCACGTACTGTCATTGATCCACCCACTGCCGACGCCTCAAGCAGTGCAAATTTACCGGTTTCATCAGGCATATGTGTCGCTGCGTATTGCTGTGCCAATTGCACATACTGATCTCTCCCCTGCCCCATTATTGGCAGAAAAAGGGGCAAAAATATAAGTATGATTCTCTTTGATTTCAAGTAGTTAACGTGGCCGGACGCCGGACCATTTCTTTTTGTAAGTTTAATCCTGACAGGATAACACCAAAACATCTACACAAAAAAAAGTAGTACCCCGACTTACATCAATAATATTCTCCTGTATATTTATGAAATTGCCTATCAGACAATTATTAATGAGTAAAAAATTTCTACCGGGAGGTTATTTTTAATGAAAACGCATGTTGTAATATTTGAAGCAAGAGGTGGCACAGATAAAGGCGCATATGGTTACAGACCGGATTCAAAAGCAATAATTGACTCTCTGAAAAAAAGAGATTGGACATCGGAAATAATTTTTTACGATGACGAAAGCAGAGGTGAAATTTTTATGTACACTGTGGAAAAAGCCGGCGCCTATATTAGCCGCGTTAACCCGGGTAACCTTAAAGATGAGACAGCCTATTTTCAATTGCTGAGAGAGCTGGTAAAAAGGGGAATACAAGGGTTGCCACACCCTGATGTAATGGTAAATTATGGAGCAAAGAATGCTATTGAAAAATTTAAGGGCACCGATATCGTTCCAAATGATGTCTACACATATTATGACTTTGATACCTTTAAAGAGAACTTTCCCAAAGCATTAAAAAAAGGGACTAGAGTGCTGAAACAAAACCGGGGATCAGCCGGTGAGGGAATATGGAGAGTGGAGATTTTAAATAACTCAAACAAGAAATCAAAAAAAGGCCTTCTCGATACAATAGTCAAATGCACTGAAGCTGCAGATAATCATGTTGAAAAGATGCCCTTAGGTGAATTTATCGATTTTTGCGTCCAATATCTCGATGGAAAGAATGGAATGCTTCTGGATATGCCTTTTTTAGAGAGAATCACGGAGGGAGAAATAAGGCTTTTCATGTTAAGAAACAAGGTTGTGAATATTGTTCATAAAAAACCTGCCGAGACTCCTGACGCCTTTTCCGCCACACTATTTTCTGGTGCAAAGTATACTTATGAATCTCCTGAGAAGTGGCCGGAACTTGTGAAACTTATGGAGGGAAATATTCCCATGTTAAGAGAACGGCTGGGAGATTTTGATGTGCCATTAATTTGGACAGCCGATTTCATACTCGACACTTGTAAAAAATCAGGAGATGACAAATATATACTTGGTGAAATAAATTCGTCATGCGTCGGTTTTTCGACTCATCTGGAGCTTAGTGAAGATGTTGCAGATGAAATAATCAGGTTAATGGACGCCGAGTCGATAATGAACAAAAGATGGATGGCTTTTAAGAATTAATAGAGGTTCCCTGTATTGGCAAATAAATGTCAATTTGAAGAAACCAACAGGGCAAAGGAGACGCAAGCAATACTGTAAGGCTTGAAAATTGCCCAAATTTAAAGTTAACAAATACAGCTGAATTCCAGGGACTAAAAGACGGGGGGGATTATTCTTTATTATCGGGTGGTTGGCTTGGTTCGTCCCCAATAGACAATATTGCTGCTAATTTAATCAGTCAGTTAGCATTAAGAACTTAGAATCATGCCTTTTAGAATTGGAGACTCATAATAATAAATACTCAGCAGGAGGTAGTATTGCTTAATAAAAAACCAATCTGTGAATTTGAGCTTCTCAATATCCTTAACGATGAACTTAAAAAACACCCTGAATGTAAATATTGGCAATTTGTTTCTGTCCAAAGAATCATTCCTGATAATCCCTTATCTAGTAACTGGTCAGAGGCAGAGTTGAGGTGCAGTGGGCACCCTGTTAGGGATTACAAACCTATCGCTTTTAGAATTGTCACGGAAGCACAATCTAAATATAGATTAAAGTGATATTCTCAACTGCGAGGTTCTTCCCGGAGCATCAAAATTAGCCTTCATTTCCAGTGGTATTTGGCAGGAAGCGAAGAAATTGACTTTTTTAGGTCTCTTTTTTTCAGGCTTAAGCTCTACGATCTCACATATCCAACAATAGAGATGAAATGGCTCATAGAACCCAGGAGGACAAATAAGTGCCAAATTCCATGGGCATGGGGCAGCTTGTTCATATCGTCTAAAACATAAAATATGACGCCTGCCGTATAGGCCGCACCGCCAATGGTAAGCCACACCATGCCCGGCATGGGGATAACCGCCTTAAGGTTGGAATACTCCAGTATGCACACCCAGCCCAGGACCAGATAAATGGGCAATTGCAGCACTTCAATTCGTCTCGGGATTAAGGTGTCGAAGAGTAAACCGACAAGGGCAAGTCCCCAGACAAAGGCAAGCATAATGGGACCATTGCCGTTACTGAGCGATATCAACATATAGGGCGTATAGGTACCGGCAATAAGCAGGTAAATTGAAATATGATCAAATTTTTGAAATAACTTTTTTAGATTAGGGGGATGAAAACTGTGATAGAGGGTAGACATGGTGTAGAGAAGGACCAGTGTAAGCCCAAATATGGTAAAACTCAGGATTAACAGGGGGTCTCTCTGCTGGATGCTGACAGCCAGCAAGGCGCCAAACCCGACAAGCGCCGAGACGGCGCCTACCAGATGAGTAATGCTATTGAATTTTTCACCATAGTACATAGCTTGTAAATAACCGGAGCCAATAGGGTTGTTTCTCAATAAATATCTCTTAAAATATTATACAGGAATCAGGAATCGCTTAAAAGCAATCAAGCGGGCTGCCCCTGGTTACTCCAAACTCTTTTCTTCAACACGAAAACCGGATTCAAACCAGCAGTCGACTAAATATTCGTGGTGAGACTTAAGATCTAATTCAAGTATTTCGGTAAAATCTTTTTCATTATAACCGGCGCGATCTGAACAACTGAACTCTATTTTATGCAGTCCTGCATCAAGCACGATCTGGTCATTTAAACTAAATATCTCTGAAACAACATCCTTTCCGTCTACAGCTCTTATTCTTACGACAGGTTTTTTCCACAATAAGATCTCTGCCCATAGAGGCATATTATCTGCTCTTACTATTGCTTTCCTGCCGGCCTCAAAATCAGAAATATCTTTACCGGGCAATTTAGTCGTACCGCATGAAGTAATTAATAGCACCGATAAAATGTAAAGGCTATAGGCTAATTTTCTTTTCATATTTATTTAGGGAACCTCTAATAATTCCGGGCGAGTATATAAAGGAATCAAAAAAGTCAGGTTCAAGACAAAAATTGCAGCCTATAGCATCATACAAGGTACCCTACGGTATTGCGAGCCGGGAATCCATCCACTCTCGCAGACTGATCCCTGCCTGAGCAGCGCCGTCGATCAGAACCTTGTGGCGGATAAGGCCACCAGGGTTGCCGGCGTCTATAGGACAGTACATGAGATTGTGCCACAAACAAGCGGCGAGCCATTCTTTCACAGGAGTTTTTTCTTCACCGAGATAAGCGTATACGCGAAGTATCTCATTTCTTGGATCGAAGCCCAGGTCTATATGGCCCAAATCAAGGAGCAAGAACTGCATCGGCACGCCTGACAGCCATTTATCGAGCCCCAGCACATAGCCGAAGAGTAAATGCCCCAGTCTTTCTCTCTCGGTCCCCGCTCTCCGGGTTGGAATGCCTGACCGGCCGGTGCCGATACCATGAATCCAGCTTTCGATGTAACGAAAAGTGTTATGATGGCAATCGGATAAGGTGCATACACCAGAGGCGATAGAACAACAGGTCTTATACAACTCTTTTTTCCGGGAATCCTCGAGGCGTTCAAGGTTTTCAGAATACGACCGTTTCCATAGCGGATAGATGGGCGGCAGGTTTTCCTTCTTTGATATTTCCAGATCGAGACGAGCTCCCTGCCCGCCTTCTTCAAAAAGCTCCTTTACAAGTGCCTCTCCCTGCTCCATTTGTGAGACATCGGAGATTAGAGAACAGGGCACTGTATCGCTGATCTTTGTAAAGAAATCAATGGTAAGAAGCATCCGATCCATCATTAGTTTCCGGGCTTCCGTCAACTGTGATACCGGGCCGAGCCATTCATAGGCGCGGCTGATGAATCCTACAGCGTCCGGAAATTCCTTGATAAGACTTTCCCTGCTCTTTTCCGCAAGATAACCGGTTAATACGGCATATATTGCCCTCATGCTCTTCATATGAAAGGGCTGGGTGGTTTTCTGTTTCCACCACATACCGGGACACCAGCAGCCGTTGCGAAATGAGGGCTCATCCAGTTTTCCCCGGCCAATGGCGTTGAGCAATTCGTCAACGGTAACGGGGAATCCACTATCACAGGGTACGAGGCTTGCGATGTGAGTGCGAATCTGGCGAGTGCCGTCTTCGAGATCCCCTAACTTGCTCTGCATGTTGTTGATGTATTTGATTTCCTCATCCCAGTCTTTTTCCCGGCCGGGAAATGTCCAGGAAAAGACGGACCACTTTATTATCTCATTACCTGCTTCATCGGCAGTAAGGGTGGTGTTTACTTCCACTCTTTCGCCTTCAGATGAAGACTTCTCGCCTGTATATACGGCCTCAAAACCGGGGGATACCATCTGATAAGGAACCGGTCGTCCTTTTTTTTCTGACATGATTCAACTCCCTATTATTTTCGCAGATAAGCTGTTACTATATTGCACTTTTGCGGATATGCATTTTTAGCATCGTAGCATGAAATAACCTCCCTCATCCTTTCAACCACCAGTATCCCTGAATATCAAGATTGGTAAGCCCCAAATCTTTTGCTTTTTTTACAACCGATACATATTCTTTTCTCGTAATTCTCCTTGATATCTTCGGATAATCATAGGCTTTATAGAGCGGATTATACTGTGCCATAATATTAACAAAGGTGTCTTTCGGCAAATTTCGGGCTATCCACTCCATCACATTTTCCGAGCCACCTGTATTATTGGGCATAACCAGGTGCCGAATCATGAGGCCTCTTTGCATAATCCCGTCTTTTGCAGGTTTTGCCACACCCACCTGACGGTGCATCTCAAGGATTGCTTTAGCCGTAATTTCAGGATAACTCTCTGCTTTATAGGAATATTTGGCCGACATTTTACTGTCCCAGTATTTGAAATCAGGAAGGTAGATATCAACGATTCCATCGAGAAGCTTGACGATTTCAAGACGTTCCCATCCGGAGGTGTTGTATACAATGGGCAGCCTTAAACCCCGCCCTGCAGCGATGTCAATAGCCTTAAGGATATGTGCCGAATAATGCGTCGGCGTCACAAGATTTATATTGTGACAACCGATTCTTTGCAGCTCAAGCATCATTGTGGCGAAATCATCAATACTTCTTTCAGCCCCCCTGCCAAGGTGGGCTATTTCCCAGTTTTGACAAAATACACACCGTAAATTGCAATGGGTTAAAAAGATTGTCCCTGAACCGCGCCTTCCCACGAGGGGTCGTTCTTCGCCAAAGTGGGGATGAGAGGCTGAAATAACAAGTTGTGTGCCGGGTGCCCGGCAGACTCCGCGCATCCCTTTATGGCGATTAACTCTGCATCTTCTCGGACAGAGCCGGCAGCTTTCCATAATGGCCCAGAGTTTTTCCGCCCGCTTTTTAAGCTCCCCTGTTTTGTGAAGTTTGAGGTATGCCGGTTCAAAAGCTGTGCCCCCATTAAGGGAAGCTTCTGCCTTACCGAAATCAAGTAAAAGGGAAGGCAACCCTATTGAGAAATAGAGTTTGACCGCCTTTTCCAGAAAAGATCTTCGTGTCATCTTTTTTGGGCAAAAATCCTTCATTTCTCCCCTTCCGCAAGATGCCGGTCACGCCGGGTAGCTATCACGGTGAAGCTTGTCAATTTAAGAAGCCCAACGGTTATGCAGGTATCACCTAGACCAAGAACAGGCAAAAGCACGACAGCCCCTGCAATGCCTCCAAACCATCCGCCCAGCAGGTCGGAAGCATAAAGCAGCCCTGCCGTCTCACTTAAACTGCCCCTATACTTTAAGTATAACTTATTTGCCAGGGGAAATTGCGAACCCGTTAAAAATCCGCTTATAAAGGAAATGAGCAAAAAGAGCATCTTGAAATAAAAGAAAACCTCCGGGCTGCCCCTATATGTCGGCACGGCAAGAAATAGAAAAGGGAATGCAATAGAAAAACCGATGATGGCCAATTCAATGTTTATAAAAACTTTAAAATAATTTTTTATTCGCTCCAGAAGTGTTGTTATGAGCATTGCCCCACAGGCTGCCCCTGCCATAAAGGCTGCCACAAGAATGCCGATCCATGAAAAGACATAGCCATAAATGGACTGGAAGGTAAAAATAATCATAAGGTCAAACATCATTCCGGCAAAGCCTGTTGTCATAATGGCTAAGGCAATGCCTCCCCGGAAGAATTGCCCCTTTTGGGGCCGGAAAAAGAACGGGGGAAAAAGCCCAAAAAAAAGCCGGATAAAAAAATAGACAAGAAGTAAAAGGACAAAGAGAAGAACAACAACCTTCAGGTTTATCTTTTCAAATTGACTAAACATCCCCCGTAGTGAAGGAGCAAAGACGGCATTCCAGTGAGAAATACTGTAAAACAGTCCCAGGGGAGTGAAATCTGAATTGATCTTCTCACTGCCCCCTTCAATAAAACGGGAGAACCAGTCCTGCCATCCCCGGTGCAGCTTTTTCTCAATATGCCAGGGAACAATCACATTGGCTGCAATATTCCGCTCAGTCAGCCTTTCTATAATCAGGTCCCTGTCAATCGATCTGATTTCCCGGGAGTCTGATGAAAGGAAAAGGTTCCTGCCGTCACCGGGAATCACTCTTATATGAGAAAAGACACTTTCCAGGGTATTGAAAATAGAGCTGTTCAGGTTTCTCAGTTCTTCATTTAAGTAAGTCATAGAACCGGGCAATCGAAGGACAAGTATGCCCCCACTACTTAGTCTTTCTTTTACAAGGGAAAAGAACTCACTGGTAAAGAACCTGTTTGCCTGCAAATTAGAGGGCTCCTCTATCCCTACGAAAATGACGTCGTACTTATGACCTGTTGTTTTAAGTAACAGTCGGCCATCAATATGTTTTATCTTTACCCTACTATCATTCAGTTCCGATTCAGTGAGGGGCGTGGGGAATTTTCTTACAAGACCAAGAATCAAGGGATCAAGTTCTGCATATTCAATGGCTTCTACTGATGGATGTTTTAGCGCCTCATTTATCATGCCCCCTGCTCCTCCGCTCAAGATGAGGAGTTTTGCCGGAGAAGGATGGGCAAGTAGCGGAAGATGAACAAACTCTTCCATTGTTGGGATATCAGGAATGGGCGTGATGAGATTGGGAATACCGTCGATAAAGAAAATGTATTGGCCCTCATTTTCCAGAACGCATATATTGCCGTATGGCGAGTTCTGGTAATGAACGACATTCTGGTTTTTCCATTGCGCCTTGATTGAATAATGATGCAGCTCAATCGCCTTGCCGGCAAAGAGTAAATAGCCTGAAAAAAGGATAAGCAGACTCAATACAGCGAGGACTGTTTTTTGAAATAGTCCGCTAAGCCGGGAAGGAGCCAGTAAAACAAGACATACTATAAAGTTCAACAGAGCGAGCCCTGTAGCTGCCTGAAAACTATTAAAATAGGGAACCAGGAGATAGGTGCAGGCAATGCCGCCCATAATGGTGCCCACCGTCTCATAGACATAAACCCTGCCCACAGAAGATGCGCCGGGGGATGCGTTGACGCTGGAAAAGAGGGAATAAATGCGGCAACTGTAAGTAAAGAGTGCGCCGTGAAGTATGCTGACGACAGAAAGGACAAGAAAGGAGGAGTAGAGCATGGGCAAAAATCCTATGCTTTCACCAATGGAAATGCCCATGACGCCTTTCAGTATGCGAGTCAGGTAGATTGCGATGGGGAGCGATAGAGAAAAAAGAATGGTAATAAGGGTAAATGCTTCAAGTTTATATTGGGATTGCTCGGCCCTCCTGCCAAGAATGTATGATCCAAACGCCTCCAGGATAAGCCAGTTGGCCAGAATTATGCCGATGCAAAGTTCATTGCCTGAAAAAACAATGAGCAGCTCCCTTAAAAGAAGTATCTGGGCAACGAGTCCGCTAAATCCCATTACCAATATGGCTGCAGAGAAGCGCTTTTTCATTAAACTGAACCTTATAATCCCCTCTCCCCTGGTGGGATCTCGATGCCCTTTATGCTCCGCAGGGGTGCTTGAGGGTAGAGGTCTAGGGTGAGGGGGGTATGAATTGCCGTCTGCCACTTAGAATAGGCATGCTGGATTTTGACCACCCCTTTGTCCCCTCCTTACCAAGGAGGGGTGAATTGCATCACCTTTAATTACCTAGTTAATAAAGTGGCTTTCACTAAAAGGTTATCTCATAATTCGTTGGCAGGCAAATGCGGGGGCTGATTGTGATTTACCCCGTTAGAGGTTTCCCTCTAACGGGGGTGAGATAGTAAAGAATCCACGCCCAAAGGGCGTAGCTTTGTTTGAGCCCTAAAAGGGCTTGCTTTTCCTTCCCATTAAAACGCAGCTGAGTGAAGGCTTTATCTGTGGAGAAAAGGGTTTATACTGTCTGAGCAAAGCGAGTTTATAAACCCGCCACAGCTAAAGCCGAAGCGAAGGAAGTCCCGCCTTGGTGGGACCAAGTTTTAGGGCGGCCTTTCTTTTGTTACTTTTCTTTGTCCGCAAAAGAAAAGTAAAACTTGTTATGGCATAGTCTTTTAATTCTCAGCCCGCCCAAAGGACGGGGATTTTTAAAGATTAATTACTCCAAGAATAAATTAACTTATAGATTAATCAAGAAAGCTACTTTTTTAAAACTACTCATTTCACCCCTAAAACAGGGCTTTTAAGAGTAAAAGAAAGGGCTTTGAAAGAGGAAAATGCTCCCCCTTTCTCTTCTTTTCATAGCTCAACCGTCGCCATATCTTCCAGCCAGCCGGCATTCTCCATCAACTGCCGCACAAGTATCCTCGATGCCTCTTCGGGGTATTCCGGCCTGGCGTGTATCTGGCTCATGACAAGCTTGTCGCCATCCCTGCCGCAGATCTCTATCTTGCCGATATCATGGCCCATGATAAACTTGAAGCCTTTGGCATAACCGTCAAGCTGCCGCTTCGCCTCGCTCACCATATCGACTCCTTCGGCCAGGGGCACCTGGAAGTGGTGCCTTACCCTCGATACGGGCATGCACTGGTACAGGTAGTAGGGGTTGACACCTATCCTGACAAGGCTGTTCATGAGTTCTGCCAGGGCCAGGGCGGAGTCGTTTACACCTCTTAGCAAAACGGCCTGGTTGTTGACGGCCACAGCTGCGCTTCTTATCCTGGCAACGGCTTTAGTCGACTCGGGAGTTATCTCTCTTGCATGGTTGAAATGTGTGGGAACATAAAGGGTTTTCCTTAAATTGAAATCCCGGAAAAGCTCTATCAGTTCGTCATCCATGAGCCGCTGGGGAAAAACGACAGGCGCCCTGGTGCCGATCCTCACGTAGTTGACATGGTCGATATGAACAAGCGACTCGAGCATCTTCCTTAATGACGATGTGGGAAGGAACAGGGGATCGCCGCCGGAGATGATTACATTGGTAATCTCGTCATGCTCCGCTATATATTTGGCGGCCTTTTGAAAGTTCTCTACCGTCTGGTCGTTAGGCAGGCCCACCATCCGCTTTCTGAAGCAGTGGCGGCAGTACATGGAGCAGTATTCCGTGGCAACGACGAGTGCCGAATAGGGGTACTTGTGCAGGATTCCATTTCCCTTGTCGTGCTTGTCGTCGCCGTAAGGGTCAGGTGTCGTCTCGCCCATTGAGCCGGCCAGAACCAGTTCGTCCTCTGTGGGCACTGCAAGTTTTCGGATAGGGTCTTGAGGGTCCTCTTTATCGATAAGGCCAAGGTAATAGCGGGGTATGTTCATGGGATGGTTACCGACCACCTTTTCAAGCTTTTCTTCCTCTTCGGAACCAAGCTCTATAAAGTCTTTCAACTCTTCAATGGTTGTTACATTGTTCTTCAGTTCTGCCTGCCAGCTATGGCAGCTTTCTTCATTGGTTACTCTTTCAGCATTCTGCATGATCCTCCTGGTTTAAGTTTAAAAAAAGGGCCCTCAATATTCAGGGCCCTGCGCTCTTTAACACCTTAAATAAAACTTCTTTTTTCTGTTAATATTTTCAGTAAATTACTGATTTGCTGACGCCAGTGTAACATGACCAATCAGTGAAAAGCAAATCTGTGGGGGAAATGAGGTGTTTAAAGAGTCGTTGACTCTATTTATGCGACAGGTGAAAAAAACGGGTTGCGTCCACGTTTCTTCCTTTTTCTCATCTTTTGTCGGGTTGTATTTTGTTTTGAAAGAGTCGATTAAGGTGGAAGATAAGTATTATGTCCCCAGAATTACATTCAGGACCTGACAAATTCGAGGAGAGGCCCATATTCGTGCGCATCGGCAGCCCGAAGCGCTTCTATGTAGAACCTGCGGCAGTTACCGACGTCGACAATATCACCACCTCCCCAGCTGAATCCGGGGCGCTCCAAAACCTGGACCAGCAAGAGATCCGTAATCGTACGGGCATGGCGGCCGTTGCCATTGGGGAATAGGTGAATGAAAACAAGCCTGTGATGAAATCTGACGGCTATCTCGTCAGCCGAATAGCTGCCATGATCTACCCAGGCCTTGACGTCTTCAAGGAGTTCTCTTAACTGAACAGGGATATGACGCCAGTGAATGCCTATGTTTTTGTCACTCATCCTAAACTCCCCGGCCCAGCGCCAGACATCCCCGAACATCCTTTTATGCAGGCGCCGCAGAAACCCTTCACTAAGGATATCCTTTTGTCTGCGACCGAAAGCCCATGCCTCTCCCTCTGCTATATTGTCCTGTTCCCATCTGTTTAGCTCACCCCGTGTCGTGATATGGGTAAGACGGAGTCCCTCAGACTCTTCCGGCGTAAGCGGGGTGGCCCCGTCATCGCCGTTCATATCCATCATGACTTACTCCACAAATCCTTCGGCATGGTGCGTATCAGTTCCTCCACAGCCTCATTGAGGGCCTTTTTCATCTCTTCATCCGACAGCTGCTGATCTTCAAGCCGCATTGAATGAGAGACCCTGTCCAGGCGCATTCCGGCCACACGCTCTGCCTGCCTCCTTACTGTTGACTCCAGGCTTTCGCGCGGCACCAAAGCATAAACAAAGACGGCATCAAGTGCTTCCGCTGCCTGCCTCATGCTCTTGATTGTAACTGAGCCCGACAGTTCGTCTTTTTCCAGCTTTGTTATACGCGGCGGTTTAACGCCGAGCCTGTCGGCAAAGTTCGCGCCCGACATTCCAAGCGCTTCCCGTATAGCACGAATCCAACCCTTCGGTGGGAGAGACACAGATTTTAATCCGGCAAATTGCGAAAGCGTTTTTTCAAGCTGTTCACGGACAAGCCGCTTGCGATCCTTTAGCATAATTAACCTCTTTGTTAATTTAACTAGCTATCATATTAACATAAAAATTAATTTTTGCAAGATTAAATTAATTTATAGGTTAATCAAAATGGGCTGCTTAATTCTTTGGCAGGCAACCAGAGGGGGGCTGATTGTGCGAACTTTACCCCGCTAGAGGTTCTTTTTTTATCTCTAATGGGGGGGGAAATGAGGTGAGATATGGAAAAAAAGACAATAAATGGTCGCTGTTGTAGATGCTTAGTAATTAGGTAACACTTTTGGTATATTTAACTTAACCAAAGGAGGTAGCTGATGCACTATTCTCAGCAAATAATTCTGAAACGTTGGCTGCCCATTCTACTCCTTAGCATGCTCTTCCTTTTTATAGATGGCGCAGCTGCCCAAGACAATCCTCAAGTGGAAGAAAAAGCTCACAGAGAGTCTGCCATTGACCTTACCTCAGAACATAAGCTCATCATTTTTCCGCAGGGAGATATCTACTATCCTCCCTACCTCGCTGATCCGCACAGGGTAGGCTTTGCTCTCCAGTGGCTTCACATGTCCCACGCAGGAATAACCGAATCAGGCAGCAGCCGCTACAACCTAAAGGCGGGGGGCAGGCTGGGCCTAATGAGATTACTTCAACCGGATCAAACGGACAGGGGATGGCAGCTGAGTCTCGAAGTCGGTTATGACGCACAGTTTGACGCCGACCACGCCTACGACAACATCGGCTGGGACGGCAATTACGGACTGGTTCTAACGGGAGCCCAAAACCGGCACATGGCCCTTAAGTTCGGCCTTCTTCACACATCGAGTCACATTGGCGACGAATATGCAGAGACAACTGGAAGAAAGCGCATCAACTATACACGTCAGGAACTGCTAGCCGGCATCAGCCTGGCCATCGATGCAAAGTGGCGGACCTACGCCGAAGGAGGGTGGGGCTTTGATCTGCGAAATGAGGAGCTTCAGGAGCCCGGACGCGTTCAGATAGGCCTGGAGTTTGAAAGTGCCCCCAGTCTCTGGAAAGGACATATAGGGTGGTATACTGCTCTGGACCTTTCCGCCACCGAGGAGAAGGATTGGCGTGTCGACACTTCATTCCACCTTGGCCTCCTCATGGACCAGGGAGTCCACAAATGGCGCTTCGGGATCGAATACTACAAGGGGCGCCCCAATATGGGGGAATTCTTCCAGGACGACGAGAGCTATATCTCCCTTGGGCTCTGGCTGGATATGTGAAGCTCCTCTTTCATTTCTTAGAGCACACATTTCACCCCTAAAAAGGGGCTTTTAAGGGTAAAAAAGGGGTATTCTAGAAACTTTAATCTTTAATATCGACTAGTTAACTTGGTCCGATCCCACGATGGCCCATGATGGCCCCTAAGTCCGACAGACTCCTGGAAATAGCCATTTGGGGGATGATAATTCTTGTAATCGATAGCTTACCCCATTAGTATTAGGACGAATAAAATAATTAAAATGGAGATAAATAAATGAATGAAAATGAAAAAATCAGTTATATCGAGTTTCCTACAAAGGACATTGAATCAACTAAAAAATTCTTTTCAACTGTATTTGGATGGTCATTCTCTGATTATGGCGATGAATATTCCGTTGTTGCGAATGCAGGCGTGAATGCAGGATTTTTCAAGTCAGAGCAAAATTCTTCCGTAGCTAATGGAAGTGTACTTATCGTAATCTACTGCAAGGAATTAAAGAAAACACAACAAAAAGTAGAGCAAGCTGGAGGTTCAATAGTAAAACCTACATTTGAATTCCCTGGTGGCTGTCGCTTCCATTTCACAGATCCAAATGGTAATGAATACGGGGTCTGGTCTGAAAAAGATATTTAAATACGCTGTAAAAGGAAGAAAAGGGGACGGTTGTTTTTATCTATGTACTCTCTCTAAGCTATTGACATTTAAGAATTTAATTTATTCTTTCTCTTAAAAGAGAAGCGTTATATAGATATATCAATCATTATAGTAGGGAGAAACAATAAACAGACCGTCAGAAAAAACAAGGTCATCAAAATCACCCTCTTCACCGCCGGGAACTCGGTTTCTCCCCAGGCTTTTCAATACATAGGAACTGCCGTCAGATTTGTATTTAAAGGGCGTACCCCATGCATCTTTATCCGGCCCATCATAGTATGAAGCAGGGATGCCCACATCCTCGAGATTGACACTTCTCGCTGAAAGGGGGAAATGCTTAAACTCTTCATAATAGGCGTCAAGCCTTTCACCGATTATTCTCATTTGCGTTCCCGTTGCACGGGGTCGAAAGTTTTGTGCTGTCTTGATCATTGGCCCCCGCAGGAGCCAGCCTGTCTGATGAACAAGTCCCGTAATAGAGATGCTCGTTGAAAACATAAGGATGAAGAGGCCTACCCCCATGAGGGTCCATCTCAAACTCCACAACCTTTCCCCCTCAAGCTCCACATCGCCTCTTCCGTAATTTTTGTATAACCAGGCCAGAAAGTAGTGGGCCGCTATTGTCAAAATGATTGCCGCACCGATCCCTTCAAGGATAGGAACTATATTGAACTCTATATTGGGAAAAACCCTGTACAGGTAATAAATCCATCCGAAGGCCAGGAAAAAAGGGATTTCAAGCAGAACGATTGCACCTGATATGAAGACAAAAACAAGGAATAAAAAAAGCTTAATAAATCTGGAAAATCCTTTCGAAAAGGCCATAATTATTTACCTTCTTTCAGGGAGAAGATCCTATCCAGAGGGAGCAGCTCAACCTGGCCGTTTGTCAGCAATACAAACCTTTCCTCTCCATAGCTGTCAGGCTCATAGGCAAGGGGGAGGATGGCAGAAGAATCAGGCGATAAACCACTATGGTATATATAGGCAAACTGTCCTGAAGTATCGAACCAGGAAGTCGCGGGAATGGAAACGCCTTTTTGATCCTGCGGAAAGCTGCCTTTATGCGTTTCAGCATACTGCCAGAGAACTTTTTTTAAATGCTCCAGTTTGAGGCGACGTGCATCCATCCCTTGCTGCATAGTATCGGACGACAACTTATAGACTGTACCCGTTTTTTTCCATGCGTCGGGAGTCATCAATTCTCTCGTTCCTGAAATCATTACCAGGATAAGGTGAAATGCCATGCCCCAGATGAAGACAAGGACAAGAGCCCTTTTGAAGGAGATTTTGGGGAGGCGGCTAAAATCTTTACGGAGTAAATTCCAGATTTTGTAAACTCCGAAAGAGGTCAACACATAAATAATTAGAAATAGAGAAATTGTAGATACCCGGAAGCGGGCAACATCGGTGAGGGTGAAAAAAGGCATTCCTGCCGAGGCAGGAAGGGGGAAAAGGAAAAAAAGAACGGTAAAAAAAAGGGTGCTGCTTTTTATCGGATTTCTTTTATTCATAGTTTTGATTTTACGATAAGGGATCGGTTATGGCAAGTTTGTAGAGAGGGGAAGGTTTAAAATAGTATTAAGTATTGTATCCCCGGAATTACCAAATCCGTTTTTGGTCGATGATGATTGAATTTACACACTTCATCACCATATGATAAACTCTGTCAATATTTCGAACTAATGAACGATCATAAAAATCGATAAAAACTGAAGAGAAGGATGAGTGGGGAATGATTTTACAAAATCATTTAAGTCGTCTTTTTTTTATTGCACTCCTATTTCTATTCTTATCAGGTTGTGCTGCAAGTGACAAACGTCCGCTAGCTATAAATGGTGTACTGGACCTCTCTGGCTGGGATTTTGAAAAACAGGGCATTGTCCACCTTGACGGCCAGTGGGAGTTTTACTGGGATCAGCTTCTTGCTCCAGAGGATTTTGCCAAAGCGACTCCGAAAAAGACAGGTTACATTAATCATCCCATGGTATGGAATGACTACATTTTTGATGGGACAAAGCTGAATAAAAATGGTTATGCAACCTTTCGTCTGATTATAAAAAATAACTTATATAATGACGTTTATGCACTGCGCTTATCGAAAATTTTATCCGCTTATACCTTATGGATAAATGGTCGAAAAATCGTCTCACGCGGTATTGTCGCAAAAGACCACAATTCGGAGGTACCACTCCTATCTCGGGAACTCTTCACATTTAAACCGGAGAGGACTGATCTTACACTAATTCTGCAGGTCTCTAATCATAACTACAATGCCGGTGGTCTTTCGACTTCCATCAGTTTCGGCCCTGAATCGATTATTCAAAATAACGAAAACAATTTCAATGTTTTTGTAATATTTGTTTTATCTTCTCTTTTGTTTATGGGGATTTATCATTTTGCTCAATTCATGATGAGAAGAAATGATCCTTCGCATCTCTTTCTTGCGATCTACTGTCTGTTGTGGGAACTTAATAATACATTTGGGTCACCCTCAGGATGGGCAATCAACTTTGTATGGCCCGATCTACCGTGGAAATTTTCAATCACCGTTGCTGTTGCTGCTTATTACCTATCCTGTCCTGTCCTTATGATGCTTATTCATTCTTTATATCCAAAGGAATGTTCTGTTAGGGTTGTTCACTTTTACCAGGCCCTGGGTGTGGGTTTCTTTTTATCCGCAATAATGTTGCCCGTAAGAATTTTTACAGGCTACATTCAGATATACCATTTTTTTACTTTTTTACTGCTCATTTATTGCGCCATTGTTCTTATCAAGGCCATCTCAAATAGACGGGAGGGCGCAGTGCTCATCTTTACTGGTTTTATGATCGTCGCTTTTTCCGGTGCCAATGATATGCTTAATGATACTTATGTGATTCAGACCCTTTACCTGACACCTCTGGCACTCTTGCTTTTCATTATTTTTCAGTCTTTTGCTCTTTCATTGCGCTTTTCAAAAGCCTTTGTTTCAGTCGAAAAGCTTTCTGTGGAACTGAAAGAAAAAAACATGACCCTGTCAAAAATGGACAAACTAAAAGATGATTTTTTAAGCAACACTTCTCATGAACTGAGAACACCACTGAGCGGGATCATCGGTATCACTGAGTCTGTCCTGGTTGACGGGAAAGAAGATTTGTCAAAAAATAATGCAAAAAACCTCACCATTGTAATTGACAGTGCAAGACGCTTATCAGGCCTGGTCAATGACATTCTTGATTTCTCTCGTCTCAAAGAAAGGGGGATTGAGATACAAAAAAAAGCCATTTCAATCAGGGAAGTCGCGAAGGTGGTGATCAACGTGACCAAAATACTTTCTCAAAGTAAAGCGATTACAATAAAAAACAACATTCCTGAAAATCTGCCCTATGTCGCCGGTGATGAGAACCGTCTTCAACAGGTTTTTTATAACCTCATTGGAAACGCCATCAAGTTTACTCCAGAAGGCTCCATCATAATATCAGCAAAAAAAGTTGAGAAGATGATCGAAATTTCCGTTTCTGACACGGGTATTGGGATTGAGAAAAACAAATTGAAGGACATTTTCCTTTCATTTGAACAACTCGATTCAGGCACGGCACGGCAGTTTGGTGGAACGGGTCTTGGTCTTTCAATTACGAAAAAATTGATAGAGTTGCACGGCGGCTCGATTCACGTAAACTCTGAGCCCGGAAAGGGTAGTGTGTTTTTTGTAACACTTCCCATTTACAGCGGGAATGATCGGAGTGGGATCAACATGACAAAAAACATTTTGGCAGATCGTGGGACTAATATTAATCTCGATCACATTTCCGGATTAAATAAAACAATTGATCTAACTGAAATTCAAGAACCCGAAGAAGGTGCCTTTAAAGTAATGATAGTTGATGATGAGCCAATCAATCTTCAAGTCGTCATGAATCATCTGTCACAAGAAGGGCTGGAGCTGATAATTGCAAGAGATGGCAAGGCAGCGTTGGATCACATTGAAAAAGGAGAAAGCCCCGACCTGGTTTTACTCGATATCATGATGCCCGTATTGACAGGTTATGAGGTCTGCCGCCACCTACGGCAACAGTATTCGGTTTCGGAACTTCCTGTTATCCTGCTGACTGCAAAAAACGGCATATCAGATCTCGTTGAAGGCTTTAACGTCGGCGCCAATGATTATATTACCAAACCTTTCAGCCGGGAGGAATTGCTGGTTCGTGTAAAATCTCATCTGCAGATCAAGGAGTCCTACGCGACACTTGCAGAGAACAAGCGTCTCAAGGATGAACTGCAACGTCGAAAAGAGACAGAACAGGAACTTCGAATAATGCAACAACGAATGTCTGTTTTTCTAGATAATGTTAACGAAGGGATCATTGCTATCAATGAAAATGAGGAGATTACCTTCTGCAATCAATATTGTGAAAAACTTCTGGAATATACAAGCGAAAGCCTGCTTGGAAAAAACTTCAATAAACTAATTCCTCAAAAGTATGAGGTAAATTCATTATCAGACTGGGTATTTGATAAAAATTATCAAAGGAATCACACCTTTGTATTACAGACCTCTCACGGAAAAGAGATCGAAATTGAACTGATGAGCACTTCCCTTGAACTTGAAGAGGAGACACTCTTTTTACTGGTCATTGGCAAAACAGACCATCTCAAAACTGGGGACCTGAAGGGAAAGGAAATCGTTCATACCCTGACGCTTGTCGATGAATTGAACCGTAACCGTGAGCGAATGCACAAGCTTGAAGAAGCCATGGGGAGCTTGCTCCCGGAAAAGCTTGAGAATCTCCCACACCTTCAGGAAGACATGAAGGCAATTGATGGTGTCCTTGACAAGGTTGGGCGGGAGTTGTTCAATGAAGGAAGCCATTCCAATAAAAAGAAACATGCTGTTAATGTGATGACCCTTGCTGTTAAATATTGGATAGAGACAACTGGTTTAACGAAAACCGATTTTGCCAAAGAGTCAAATATATGGAAGATTTACACAAACATTGACGGCTGGGAACGTGCCCAGACGCTCGACAAATACCTCGATATAAAAAAATTGCCAAAATACCCTCGCTGGAATAAAGTATCTGCCAGCGCTGAATTTATTCTCGACGCCTGCGAAAAAGAATCCCCCCTTAGGACAAGCCTGGAAAAAGCGCTTAATGATTTTCAACACTCCAATTAAACCGTAATTTATCTCTCTCTTACCTATCCTCTGAGTTCCCGATTTATCTTTGTCCTGTCGCTTTAATGAGTCTTGCCAGTTGACCCACACTTTCGGAGAACTGATCACTTTTTTATCCTCATTTTAAAATCAATCGTGGCAAGCCTAACTAAATAATGCTTTAAAATCTTATAGATACAAGTTTTTTTAACAATTTTTTTAACGATTTACAATATTGACTGTCAGGTCCGCTTTTTAATATAACAACTCAAGAATTAAATTTAATTTTGGAGGATGTTGAAATGAAAAGATTAAGTAACATATTCAGTAAAGCTGCTCTTATATGTTTTATCGCAGTGTTTGTTACCGCCTGTGGTGGTGGAACAGGCAGTGATATACAAAATGAAAACAATGAAGGGGATAACAATTCCGCACCCATGGCAATTGCCGGGGCTGACCAGAATGTAGCAACCGGCACAAAAATAAAGCTGGATGCCAGCCTAAGCAGTGATACAGATGGTGACCTCATCACTTATCAGTGGCAATTTACCTCCCTTCCTGACGGCAGTGCCGCCGTGCTGTCAGATGCCACATCGTATGGTCCAACCTTCACGGCAGACCTGGACGGCCTTTATGCCTTGAGTCTGATTGTAAATGATGGTGATGTAGACAGTGTAGCCGATGTTGTAACAATTACGGCATCATCATCCAATTCCACACCAATGGCCAATGCCGGGGCTGACCAGAATGTAGCAACCGGCACAGAGGTAACGCTTGACGGTAGGCTGAGTAGTGATGCAGACGCTGACCCCATCACTTATCAGTGGCAGTTTGTTTCGCTGCCTGACGGCAGTGCTGCTGTGTTGTCGGATATTGCACTGGTCAATCCAACCTTTACCGCAGATCTTGATGGCGCATATGTTTTAAGCCTGACTGTGAATGACGGCGCCAAAGCCAGCAGTGAGGATACTGTGACCATTACAGCGTTGACAACAAAACCAGTGCCGGTGGACAACTTGGCTTACCATGAAATAAATAAGTGGGAATATAAAATCGGTCCCAGGCATGGTGCTCTAGATACGGTTCTTTACTATGAGGTAGCTAAAGACTATTCAATAGATTTAAACGCATATTTTGCAGATAAAAGTAAACTACCGGCTTTTTACGGGAGATGGCTCGGAACTGATAAGCAATTTACTGCTATACAGAATCATATAAGAGTGGTTTTTGATCAGCCCATAAAATGGGACTTCATCGAACTAGAAAAAGGTATCTTGACACTAAAAAAGGGCTATCGATGGGACGGCGCATCAAGGCCGGCGAATACATTTAACATTGAAGATAACCGTGCGTTTTATGTCCGCTGTTCGGCTGTTCATGACGCAATTTATGATTTGATGCGCATGAACTATCTTTCTAACGATCATGCTGGACTTGGTTTTAATGATCCCGGATTCATGAATCGGCTCATTGCGGACATGATGATCTATATGATCATGGTTGAGGATGGTAGAAACAAAACATTTGCCCAAACGGATTTTGACGTAATAAGGTTCGGTGGAAGAGGAAAGACCCATAAAGATACTTTGTTGTCCGTATGGAAATATCACGTTTCTGAATTAACGGCCTGGGCATCGGATGGAAAAGTAGATTTGCATTGGCAGCCTGCAGATATATCCAAAAAGCATCCAGGCAAATATGGCAGTAGTGGTCATGATTATTATGTATATAGAAAAAGAAATAAGTCGCTGTGGGAACAAATTGGCCTTGTAAGGTATGTTGATGACGGCCTCTATAGCGATTCGAAAGTATTTTTCACAGACACGGAGATAACCTTCGGACCAATCTATTATTACCAAATCAAGGAAGTTACTGGTGTGTTTCATGATGAAAGCAATCAAACAAGCGTAACGCCGGTAATAGGAGCCGGAAACGCATTGAGTCTGGAAGGATATTACCAGTATGTTGCGGCAGATACGCTTTCCGGTGACATAAGCGGGGCTCCTGATTCGGCACTGACCCTTGAGGCCTGGGTCTATCCTGAATACCATCCATATCTGACCGCTATTCTTGCACTCAATGCATCGGACGGTGGGAATGGCCATCACGTGATGTATTATGATGGCGCAAATGGGACTTTTTGTTATCATGATCGCGATAACGGTATGATTTGTAGTGCCGGCACATTTGCTTTCGATAAATGGTACCATGTGGCCGTGACGATTAACATAAAGGGTGAAGGTATCTTGTGGGTTGATGGGGTGCAGGAGGCATCTTTCTCCACTACCAGCAGACCAAAAAAGACGGCATTTTTCAGTATCGGGCAGGAACGGAGCGCCAAGGAGGCTTCACGGCATTTTAAAGGAAAAATCGATGAAGTCCGTGTGTGGAACACAGCACGTACACAGGCAGAGATACAGGCAAACATGTGCAGCCCGATGCGCGGTGATAAGGCAGAGCTGATAGGGCTATGGCATTTTGACGAACCCATCAATTCGAGGAAGTCATACGGTGCAACGATCAATGGAAATATTGCGACAGTGGGAGGCTTCGATCCGAATATATCACCCATTGTGCCATCTGATGCGATGTCCCGGAGTGTCCAATGCGTGCCCTAACCAAACCATTATGGGAGAGACATGTAATCCTGATTACGGCATATAATGCGTAACGAGGAAGAAAACGAACAGCTATTACCTGGCATAGGGTAAATAAAAAAGGCAGGGCTTCGGCTCTGCCTTTTTTTGAAAGTCAATGGGGTCAAATCAAATCTAAAGGGAAGGGGACGGTTGTAGATACTCCGGTAGAGTCAACAGGAAGAAAGCGTATCGGCTATACACGTCAGGAACTGTTAGCCGGCCTTAGCCTGGCCATCGATGAAAAGTGGCGGACCTACGCCGAAGGAGGTTGGGGCTTTAGTCTGCGAAATGAGGAGCTTCAGGAGCCCGGACGCTTTCAGCTAGGCCTGGAGTTTGAAAATGCCCGTTGTCTCTGGAAAGAACGCATGGGGTGGTATACCGCTCTTGACCTTTCAGCTACCGAGGAGAGGGATTGGCGTGTCGACACCTCGCTCCACCTTGGCCTCCTCATGGACCAGGGAGACCGCACTTGGCGGCTCGGGATTGAATACTACAAGGGGCGTCCCAATATGGGGGAATTCTTCCAGGACGAAGAGAGCTACATCTCCCTTGGGCTCTGGCTGGATATCTGAGGCCCCTCTGCCATTTCTTAGAGCACTCATTTCACCCCTAAAAAGGGCCTTTTAAGGGCAAAAAAGGGGCACTCCAAAGGTTTTACTCTTTAATATCAACTAGTTAACTTTTAGAGTAGAAGGCAGCGAACCTGCCGATAATAAGACATGGTTCACAGCCTCCCCTCATCAAACCGTACTAGCGGTTCTCCCGCATACGGCTTTCCGATGTTCTTCTTTCTTAA
>JAOUBX010000039.1 GCA_029860075.1 Deltaproteobacteria bacterium
ATAAGGTATCCCGACATATTATCGGTAATAACCGTTACATCAATGCCGTCTTTCATCAGTTCCCAGGCAGTGAGTCTTGCTCCCTGGAGAAAGGGCCTCGTTTCATCGGCGTAAACAGATATTTTTTTGCCACCTTCCAGCGCCCCTCTTATCACACCGAGCGCTGTTCCATAACCGGCCGTTGCAAGCGCTCCGGCATTGCAGTGAGTAAGCACCCTGTCACCATCTCCGAGTAATGCGCCCCCATTTCTACCGATACGCCTGTTAATCTCTATATCTTCATGGCAAACCTTGAGCGCTTCCTCCTTCAATATTCCCTTAAGTGCGCTAATTCCCTCTCCCCTGCTGTCCGAGAAAACCTTCTTCATCCTTTCAATGGCCCAAAAGAGGTTTACCGCCGTCGGTCGTGTTCCACCAATATGCTCACATATTTTTTTGAACTCACTTTCAAAGGCATCCATTTCTTTTGCGTCTGAAGAACGGGCTCCCAAGGCAATCCCCATAGCCGCAGCAACACCGATAGCCGGCGCTCCACGGACAACCATCTCCTTTATAGCCACGGCAACACCTTCATAACCGTCATACTCATTATAAACTTCTTCAGCGGGCAACAATCGCTGATCAATCATGACGACTTTGTCATTAGTCCATTCAATCGTTTTAAAGGACATCTGCATCTCCCTCTCGTTTATTTTAAAAGAGGCATTTATAACATATCGGGGGGGTGGCGTTCAATCCCTGATCAACCAATTATAAATTGACTAGCTCCTCTTTTAAATGCTATCTTTAAAAAGTGAAAAGATTCATTTTTATAACAATATCGGCACTTTCTACTGCTCTTTTCTTCTCGGCATGCGCCTCTCAAAAAGGCTTCTCCGTCAACAATGAGTTAATCCCGGACAACCAAAAAACTTCCTATGAAAGCCCGGCCGACTCAAAAGCAGCCTTCAATTACCTGCGCAGCGAATTTCTTCTCATCGAAGGAGATCTGGCAGGAGCCATCGACAAACTGCTAAAAGCGATAGAATACGATCCTTCCTCCCCCTACCTTTATACAAGGCTGGCCTCCCTCTATTTGCGAAGCGGCGAAACCAGGCTTGCCATTGACAATGCAGAAAAGGCGCTTTTCATCGAACCGGGCTACCTCGATGCACACAAGCTCCTGGCGGCCCTCTACTCCTCTGCCAACAGGATAGATATGGCTATTGAGGAATACGAAAAAATCATTGAACTCGACAATGAAGACGAAGAGGCTCACCTCTTTCTCGGCATACTCTATTCCTCTCTTGGTGATTATGAAGATGCCGTCACCAGCCTGAATAATCTCCTGGAAATGAGGCCCGACTCCATTATGGCTTTTTATTATTTGGGGCGTGTTTATTCCGAAATGAGGCTCTTTACAAGGGCCATTGAATTCTACAATAAAGCCATTAATCTCAAACCGAGCTTCCGGGGCGCCCTTTATGAACTGGCATTTATCTATGAAATGGAGGGCAAAACGGAAAAAGCGATCAAAACCTACAGAAAGCTGCTTCATTTCCACCCCAATGACGATGGAGGAAGAAACAGGCTGGGAAACCTTCTCATCAAGGGGAATCGCTATGACGAAGCGCTGGAGCAGTTCCAGGAAATGAAAAAGACGACTTCAAACATTTCGGCAGTGCGCCTTAAAATCGGCCTCATCCATATGGAGAAGGGAAATACAGACGCAGCAATAAGGGAATTTCAGCTCACTCTGGATGCAGAGCCCGATAATGATATGGCCAACTACTACCTCGGTTTTGCCTATATGGGTAAAGATAACTTCAGCCTGGCCAGGGAAAAATTCGCTCTAATACCTTCATCATCGGGCTACTACCAGGAAGCGATCCTGAATATAGCTCACATATTAAAAAAAGAGGAAAAAACAGAGGAAGCCGTCACCTACCTTGAAAAAGCCATCGAAGCAGGCATGGGCGCCGCAGAATTCTATAACCTTCTCGTTTCACTCTACACCGATATGAAAGCCTACGAAAAAGGAATCGCTTTTTTCATGGAAAGAATCAAAGGGGCGCCGGAAGACAAGGAACTTCATTTCAACCTCGGCACCATCTATGAACAATGGGGAAAATCGGATCAATCAATAGAAGCAATGAAGAAAGTACTGGAAATCGATCCTGACCATGCCAATGCCCTCAACTACCTGGGCTATACCTACGCCGAAATGGGCAAAAACCTCGATGAGGCTGAAAAGCTTGCAAAAAGAGCGCTTGAGATCAAACCCGATAACGGATATATAATGGATACGCTCGGCTGGGTCTATTTCAAAAAAAAGGATTACAAAAAAGCCATTTCCGTCCTTAAAAAAGCGGTAGAACTCTCTCCCAACGACCCTGTAATCACAGAACATCTTGGCGATGCCTATCTTGGGAGCGGCAAAAAAGGGAAGGCAAGAAAACTCTACCAGAAGGCATTTGAAATCTACGACAAGGATGATGAAAAACGCAAGGTCAGGAAAAAAGCTGACGATTTGAAAAAGAGGTAGACATGCCCCATCAATTTAAATGTTTCCTGCTTCTTTTCATATTTCTCCTCCCCTCCTGTACGCTTTTTCCCCGGCAAACGATAACGTCACCGCCCACCAGGGAATACTCATACAAGGAACTCCTGCAAGCCCTGGATTCACGAAGCAACATCATCGAATCGATTGAGGGAAGAATCAGCAGCAAAATTATTATTAACGGTGATTCAAATGCTTCAAGGCAACTGCTCGTTTTAAAAAAACCGGCTTTTATCAGAATGGATATTCTAACACCCTTCGGCTCACCCGCCCTTACCATGGCCACGGATGGGGAATTCCTTGACCTCCAGTATCATTCGGAAAACCGCTTTTTTTCAGGCCAGGCCGATGACCGCAGCCTGTCGGGACTCCTTTCATCGTCACTTAATATTAGTGATCTGGCAAGGGTTTTGAGCGGAGACATTCCTCTTATCTCTTTTGACGAAGCAAAATCTACCGTAAGCATGGAAAAAGAAGGTTACCGGCTCACCGTTAAAAAGGGCAAGGCAAAACAGGAGATACTCCTGGAAAGCAAGCGGCTTTATCCCCTGGAGGGGATTATTTATGGTGATAAAGACAAGGTCTTGCTCTCTATCAGGTTAAACAAATACAAAAAGGTTAAGAGCATTGAATTCCCCACATCAATAGATCTTTCCATTCCTCTCGAAAACTACGAAATGAGAATCCGCTATCTTGATGTTGCCCTCAATGAATATACAGGAATGAATGCCTTTCAGCTGACTCCCCCCGAAGGCACACTCGTTGAAAACCTCAACAATATTAATTTCTAAATTTCCCTATCCCTTTCACCGGCAGCACCCCCATCGACAGAGGCATCTATCCAGTCGAGGTAATCACCGCTTCCCGTGGCAATGGGTATGCAGATAACTTCCGGCACATCATAGCTGTGCAGTTCCTTTACCCTTTTTACCAGCATGGGAGCAAGAGAAGAAGCCGTCTTTGCCACCATCATAACCTCACTTTCGTCGAATACTTTCCCCTCCCACCGGTAAACAGACCTGACTTTAGGGATAATATTCACACAGGCGCAAAGGCTTTCTTCAACAAGCTTTTTTGCTATGGCAGCGCCTTCCTCTTCATTAGGCGCAGTCATAAATACAGTCATATGCTTCGGCATATTAATCTCCCTGGTGAATCTATTTTATTTAGTTTATCTTAATCAAAAGAGCACCCTATTCAGGGGGGCTGCAGTCTCGTGGCTGCACTTGCCAGGCACCTACATTGCCTCATTAAATTCCGGCCTGTACCTTACAAGGCCTGAGACCTTGTTTACAACCGACTTATTTGGGAAAAGGACCATAAATGCTTCATCGGGAACGCCATCCCATTGGGAACGCAAACCATATTTTGAGGACCTTTCAAAACCGAAACGGGGGTAGTATTCTTTGTGTCCCAGCACAACAACAAAGGGATAGTTCTTCTTTGAAAGGATTTTCAGACCTTCCATAACCAGTTTTGATCCAATCCCTTGATTTTGAAATTCAGGCAAGACGGCCATAGGCCCCAAACCCATTCCCTTTATTTTGCTTTTTCCGGACAATACAGTAACGGGGCTAAAGAATATATGGCCGACAATTCGATTTTCTTCGACTGCCACCAGTGACAAGGTTTCTTTGCATGAAGCCCGAACTTTATTTATCAGACTGCTCTCAATAGTTCCTCCGAATGCGAGATCATTCAGCGATCTTATGCTGTCGTAATCTTCTTCTCTTTCAAAACGAATTTTCATCACCTCAATCCTTCCATTAAATTCGAATAGAAGACTTCTTAAAGGCTAAGGGCTTTATTACTCCACTACTGTTTATCCAATGATGTGCTTCAAAAAAATGTAAAATAGTCAATAGACTCAAAATCATGCCCATTTGGGTTCAGCAGCAGCGCTGCTTTTCACTGACAGCCCACTCAAACTGCAATTTTAGAAACGCTTTCATCACTTGCACCCTGCGGATATCCATTTATTAAAGACATAAGCATGCCACTTGTCAAATGAATTTTCCTGTTCTGTCAAGCAAAGCATAGCTGTTACAAACTGGTCACAGGTGCTCCGCACCATAACCTTTCAAGCCCTTTCCTTGACATAGCAGCAATCCCCTGATATTGTGATTTTGTAAAGTATTTGATGACCTGACTAAACTATAGGGGTAAAAAAATATTGCGCTACATTACAAACAATGTCCGTTCATGATTAACAATGGTAACGGGCTTTTTTGTATTAACAGGTTATTATGAATAACATATTAGTCGTTGATGATGACAGACTGATAAGAGAGGCAGCGGGGAAGGTGCTCCGCGATGCCGGTCACCGGGTATTTCTGGCTGCCGGCGCCGATGAATGCCTTCAAGTTCTCCAAAAAGAGGATATCGATGTTGCGCTCATCGATATTTTCATGCCTGTAAAAAGTGGTTTCGATGCTGTCCCTGAAATAAAGGCCATTGATGAAAACGTCGTTATCATTATTATAACTTCACACGCTTCCGTTGAAACGGCAATCAGCGCTATCCGGGTCGGGGCTTATGACTATCTCAAGAAGCCCTTCCATGAAGATGAACTTCTGCACTCTGTCAATATGGCTCTTGACAGATCAGCCTTGCTTCATGACAACACAGCGCTCATTGAAAGCCTGACGAAGCGGGTTTCCGAACTGGAGCTTTTCAAGGAGGTCTCTACGGCTATTTCCTCTATGTTTGAGATGAAGTCTCTCCTTGAAAAAATCATGAAGATTACAACCGATACCATTGGCGCTGAGGCATGTTCTGTTCTGCTCCTTGACAAGGAGACAGGGGACCTGACCTTTGAAGTCGCTCTCGGGGAAAAGGGAGAGGAAGTCAAGGAATTCAGGATAAAACCGGGACAGGGGATCGCCGGGTGGGTTCTAAGTAATGGTGAGGCCACTATTGTAAACAGTGTTAAAAAGGACAAGCGATTCTACCAGGGGCCCGATAAGAAAACAGGTTTTACTACAAGGTCAATCATTGCCGCCCCCCTTTACGACAAAGATGAAATTATCGGTGTAATCGAGGTCATCAACAAACTGGGAGATAAGGATTTCGATGACAGAGACCGTGCCACCCTCATCACCATGTGCGGCCAGATCGCAGTAGCCCTTAAAAACGTTCAGCTCATTTCTGATCTCGATGATCTTTTCATGGGAACCATCAGGGCCCTCTCTTCTGCCGTCGATGCCAAGTCGCCATGGACAGCCGGCCATTCGGAACGGGTTACTAAATATGCCGTGCTGCTTGGGGAGGGAATGGGGCTTTCCAGGGAAGACATCAAATCACTTGAATTTGCGGGGATATTACATGATATCGGCAAAATAGCCACCAACGAGTCAATCCTCGACAAGCCGGACAAACTCACCGATGATGAATACAGGGCAATAAAAAGGCACCCCGTCAGAGGCGCAGAGCTGATGAAGCACATAAAACATCTCGACCACCTCATCCCCATTGTGAGACATCATCATGAACATTTTAACGGAAGAGGATATCCCGATAATCTGGAAAGAGAAAATATTCCCCTCCTTGCCAGAATACTGGCCGTGGCCGATACCTTCGATGCCATGAAGGCCGACAGGCCCTACAGAAAAGGGAGAGACATGAAATTCATCGTTGAAGAATTCAGGCGCTCTTCAGGAACCCAGTTCGATCCCCGGGTAATCGATGTACTCCTCTCCCTTATAGAAAAAGGCAAGCATAATAATATTGACCACATTGACCTGACAGGAATAGCGACTTACTATGTTGAGCAGGAGGCATAAACCCGTCACATTGCTTCCATAAGATTGCCTGTTGCTTTCAGGCCGGGTAAAAGAACAAAAAGTCACCGGCAAAACCCGCTTGACAATTCCCCCCAAAAAGAAGAAAAAAACAATCGCATAGCGCTATGCTTCATTGCAAAAAAGTGCCAAACCCGCTAAAATAACCTTTTTTTATTAACTCACGGGAGGGATTTTCCCTCCTTTTTTATCTTTTAAGAAAGTTAAAGAAAAGCACTGTTATTATGACTAAAAAAATCATACATCCAATCAGGGAAATTCCTTATAACTATACCTCCTATTCAGATCGTGAAATAGCCATTCGCTACCTTGGAAAAGACATGTGGGACCTTATTGAAGAACTGCGTGGAACAAGGCGGACAGGCCGCTCGGCACGTATGCTTTTTGAAGTACTGGGAGACATGTGGGCGCTTAGCCGTAATCCCTATCTCATGGAAGACCTGGAGGAAAATGAAAAACGCAGACAGGCATTGGTTGATGCCCTTTACCATCGTCTGAAACAAATTGAAGAACGCTCAGAAGGGAATGAAAAGGCCCTTCAGCTGCTCTCAGCAGCACGTAATGCCGTTAATAGCTTTTCAAACAGTTTTGATGAAAATGTAAAGCTTAGAAAAAAAGTGCGAAAGCACCTTTCACAGGTGACCTCTAAAGACAACATCGATTTTGGTGGTCTGGCAAGAGTTTCCCATGCAACGGACGCCACCGATTGGCGTGTAGAACACCCCTTTGTCGTCGTTACACCAGACCGGGAAAAAGAGGTAGGAAAGATCGTCAAGGCATGCATCGATGCGGGACTGACTATCATCCCCCGTGGTGGAGGTACGGGATATACAGGAAGCGCCGTACCCCTTCACGCCCATTCTGCCGTCGTCAATACGGAAAAACTGGACAGCCTCGGTGAAGTTGAGTTCCTTAACATACCCGGTGTAGAAGAAAAGGTCCCTGTTGTGAGCGTCGGTTCAGGTGTGGTAACGAGGCGCGTGTCAGACCTTGCCTCAAAGCATGGTCTTGCCTTTGCCGTCGATCCCACTTCTCAGGACGCCTGTACCATAGGCGGCAACATCGCCATGAATGCAGGAGGGAAAAAGGCCGTACTCTGGGGAACAACGCTCGACAACCTTCTCTCCTGGAGGATGGTAATGCCCGATGCCAAATGGCTCGAAGTTGAGAGAATCAATCATAATCTCGGAAAAATCCATGACCAGAAAAAGGTCACATTTACCATTACCCGGTATGATTCGGACGAAACGACAGTTATAGGGAAACCGGAGAAGCTGGAGATCCCCGGCGCTTCCTTTCGCAAAAAGGGCCTCGGCAAAGATGTAACAAATAAGGTCCTTTTCGGCCTTCCCGGCATACAAAAAGAGGGCTGTGACGGTCTTGTTACCTCTGCCCGCTTTGTGCTCCACCGCATGCCACCCGAGGCACGCACTATCTGCTTGGAATTTTTCGGGTCAGACCTTTCAAAAGCCGTCCCGGCCATTATCGAGATAAAAGACTATTTTGAAAAAAAGAAGGACGTCCTCCTTTCCGGACTGGAGCATCTCGATGAAAGATATATAAAGGCCGTTAAGTATTCAACAAAGGCAGCCAGAAGGGAAGCGCCAAAAATGGTGCTTATTGCCGACATTGCCGGTGACGAGGCTCACGCTGTCAACAGAGCGGCCAAAGAAATGGTGCGGCTCACAAAAAAACGCCAGGGTGAGGGCTTTGTTGCATCGAGTCCCGAAGCGAGACGCCGCTTCTGGCAGGACAGGTCCCGTACGGCAGCGATCTCGGCACATACCAATGCCTTCAAGATTAACGAAGACGTCGTTATCCCCCTGGAAAACCTGGCTGAATACAGCCGCCAGATAGAGCGAATCAATATAGAGCAGTCTATTTCGAACAAGATCCGCATCGCCGATGCCGTTCTTCATTACCTTAAAGGTGACCTTCCTGAAATACGAAAGGCGAAGGAATTCGAGGACAGTGAAGAAAACAGGGTAATCATCGATGCCAAGAAAGTCCAGTCTCTTAAAATCGTTAAAAAGAGCCGTGACAGGTGGCAGTCTATCCTGAACGGGCTTGATGAAAAAGCTGATCACTGCCACGATCTTTTAAGTGAAGATGAGAAAGCTCGTATTTCAAAGGGAGATCTGCTCGTTGATCTTATCCTGCGGCGTGACCTGGTAATTTCCTGTAAAAGGGATGTGGCAGAAGACCTCTTTGATGTTTTTTCCGGCCGTGATCTTGCCGGAGTACGAAAGCGTATCGAGGAAATTCACGGGACCATAAGGGATGAAAGGCTTTTTGTTGCCCTTCATGCCCATGCAGGCGACGGTAACGTGCACACTAACATTCCCGTCCATTCACAAAATTATGAAATGCTCCATGAAGCAGAGCGTATAGTTGACCGTATCATGGATCTGGTCAGATCCCTTGACGGTGTTATCTCCGGTGAGCATGGCATCGGCATTACAAAAATAAAATATCTTATGCCGGAAAAACTGGAAGCCTTTGTGAAGTATAAGAAAAAAGTCGATCCCCATGAGCGCTTTAACAGAGGTAAGCTCATGCCCGGCTCCGGTCTGGAGGGGGCCTATACACCGTCCCTCAAGCTCGTTGAACAGGAAGCCATTATCCTTGAAGAGAGCGAGCTTGGCGCATTAAACGATGATGTAAGGCATTGTCTCAGATGCGGTAAATGTAAATCCAAATGCATGACTCACGTGCCGCGTGCCAACCTGCTCTATTCACCGAGAAATAAAATACTCGGTACAGGACTTGTGTTGGAAGCCTTCCTTTATGAAGAACAGACCCGCCGGGGAATATCTCTCAGGCACTTTGACGACATGGGTGACATTGCCGACCATTGCACTGTCTGCCACAAATGCCTTACCCCGTGCCCCGTAAACATCGATTTCGGTAATGTAACAAACAGGATGAGAAAAATCCTTACCGACAGGAAACAAAAGCGGAGAAGCCCCGGAGAAAGAGCCGCCTTTGCCTTTCTGAATACAACCAGACCCAAAAGCATCCGAATATTAAGAAAGGGTATGGCCAAGTGGGGTTTCAAGGCCGGCAACATGGCCCATGAAGTAGCCAGGCTGGCAGGGATGACGGGCAGAAAAGGCGATATACCACCGGCAACAACCTGCAGGCCGAATATGCTGCAACAAAGTATTAATATGGTTAAGAGACCCCTTGGCGTAGATGTTCCACCTCAAACAACGAGAGACCTGTTCGGCCTGGAGGATCCACGCACCATCCCCATTTTTCGTGATCAGAAAAAAATAACGGAAGAATCGGAAGCCCTATTTTACTTCCCCGGCTGTGGTTCAGAGAGGCTCTATAGCGACATTTCGCTGGCAACTATTGCCATGCTCATTGAAAGCGGCGCAGAGGCCATACTTCCTCCAGGCTACCTTTGCTGCGGCTACCCCCAGATTTCAACGGGCCAACACGCCAGAGGACACAGCATAACGACGGAAAACCGTATCCTCTTTCACCGTGTAGCCAATACGCTCAACTATATGGATATTAAAACGGTTGTCGTCTCCTGCGGGACCTGCCTCGACCAGCTGGAAACCTACCAGTTTGAAAAGATCTTCCCCGGCTGCAGGCTCATCGACATTCATGAATATTTGATGGAAAAGGGAATGTCAGTCCCTGAAAGAGAGGGAACAAAATACCTCTACCACGACCCCTGCCACAGCCCTTCAAAGCAATATTCTCCTGTAGAAGTTGCTTCTAAACTGACAGGCAATAAAGTACTGCTTAACGACCGTTGCTGCGGGGAAGCGGGAACGCTGGCTGTATCGAGACCGGACATATCGAACCAGCTCAGATACCGCAAGGTTGAGGAACTGGAGCAGGGAATTAAAGAACTGGCGCCGGGGGGAAAAACAAGAAAAGAGGACATCAAGCTTCTCACCTCATGCCCTGCATGCCTTCAGGGGCTATCCCGCTATGAAAACGAAACAGGAGTTAAAGCAGACTTTCTCGTTATTGAACTTGCAAAAAAATATTTCGGCGAAAACTGGAAAGCGCATTTCATCTCAAAAGTTGGGGAGGACGGTATAGAAAAAGTGCTGCTCTGATAATCCCGGAAACGGTAGTTGGGCATAGATTTATAGTGTAACATATTGTGCCGGAGACCATGATCCGGCTGCTGCCTCCGGGATAATAAAAAAGGGGGGTTCGGGAGGGCTCCCCCATTCCGCCCCTCCCTGCTTAATCTCTCTCTGCTTCACAAAAACCTTTCTTCCTGCCTTAAAAAGCCCGGAAACAGATCAAAAAAATCAAGTTATTTGACAAGATCACAGCATCTCACCCGGTCAGGGTGAAATTTTTTTTACTTAATAGTATCAACAACTTATAGATCGGGGAAAACATATCAATGCAACTATTGATAGAATTGTTTAGTATAATGCAGCACCAGTTGATTGACAATGCAACATTTGGCTGCTAGTTTTATAAAAACGGTTTTGTAAAAATACTGATTTGACAAAGAGTATTTTGGCGCTTATCAGAAAAAAATTTCAAACTTTTTACCGTAAGGAAACTGACATGAATAGTGATTATTATCAGATCAGCTTTGATGATAAGAAAAAAGTCCTTCTCGTCGATGATGAACCGAGGATGCTTGAGTCCCTCTCCATGCTTTTGGAGAGTGACTACAGAACCTATAAAGCGACAAATGGACTGGAAGCCTGGAACTTCATGAAAAAGAATGTGATGGATGCCATTATCCTCGACATCGTTATGCCTGACATGGATGGCCTTGACTTTTTGAAAAGACTAAGAGGGGAAGGGAACAAGGTTCCCGTCATCATTGTTACCGGAAAAAGCTGTCTCGAATATGCAGAAAAAAGTGCTCACCTCATGGTTAGCGGTTATTTCAGCAAACCTTATGACATCGACAGGATCATGGACAGGCTAAATTTTCTCCTAAAAAGCGTCTCCGGTTCTTATAAGAAATCCTTATTACCGAAAAAAGCAAAACATCCTTTACTCAAAAAAGTGATGGAACATCTGGAAGACAACTATACAAGCCCCGTCAGCATCAATGGCACTTCAAAAAAAGCCGGTATATCAAGCAGTCACCTGAGCAGGCTTTTCAAGGAGAACCTTAATTTAAGCTTTACCCAGTATATAAACAGGCTAAGGGTAGAAAAAGCAAAAGACTTGCTTGAAGATAAAAGCCTGACCATCAATGAAATCATGAATAGTGTGGGCTTTTCCACAGAGCAGCATTTTTTCAAGCAATTTAAACGATATACAGGAACAACACCGGGGAGACTCCGGCAACTGAATGAGATTGAGAAAAATTCGGGCAAACTCAATTAAGTTTTTTCGTTGAAATTGCTCTTCCTGATAAGCGGTATGCCCTGAACCCCAATTTATCACATTGATTGAGGACTAGTAATTCTCTCCACTTTGCCACCCCTTTTTCCCGATGAGCGGCACAAAAACACATCCGAGAAGATTCTCTTCGTCAAAAGTCTCTCCCCGCCGGGTAATCCTGACGAGGGACTGCATCATTCTTCCCCCAACAGGGATGACAAGCCGGCCTCCCTCAGCCAGTTGTTCCTTGAGGCTTTCAGGCACGTAAGGCGCCCCTGCCGTTACGATGATGCCGTCAAAGGGAGCCTTATGAGGCAAGCCGAGTGTTCCATCACCCACCAGGACATGGATATTATGATAGCCCTGTTCTTTTAAGGTTTTGTCCGCCCTCTCTGCAAGCGCGGCATGACGTTCAACAGAATAAACCTTATTACATATTTCAGCGAGAACAGCCGCCTGGTAACCGGAGCCGGTGCCAACCTCCATGACCTTTTCTCCACCCTTTAGAAGGAGCGCCTCCGTCATAACCGCCACCATATAAGGCTGGGAAATGGTCTGGGAACAACCGATCAGTAAAGGACCATCGTAATAGGCGCTTCTTTGACTTTCATGCGGAACAAACTCGTGCCTTGGAACCGTTAACATGGCTTTTAAAATCAAAGGATCTTTGATTCCCCTTTTCTTCAACTGCTGCGCCACCATATCTCTTCTTGCGTCACTGTAAATATCCATAGGAACAATTATACCTTATTAATTTCCAAAGGATAAGGAGAGGAAATAATTCAGGCTGACAAATAAAATACACCTCTGCCTCTATACTCTTTAAATTTAGAGCTACTCTTTTTTTGGAACCTGGAGACTTTATCTGTATCTAATAAACATAATAGAAAATAATATCTTGACAAGAATGACTGCATATTATAGAGATAATATTATGTTTATCAGGTTTTTCAGAAAAAAAGGATTTTCATTATTGTCGGCCATTACCCTCTTTTTTGTGGGCCTTTGCATTATTCCCTGCGGAATACTGAAAGAAGCTCATGCCGCTTCTGTTCATGAACAAATGACGGCACATGAAATGCCCCATACAAAGAAAGCGGATAAAATGGCGGGGCACAACTGTCATGATAGTGCCATGTCTGCTGTTGACAAGACTTCTTTAAACAAAATTTCTTCCTGCCCCCACTGCAAAAGCGAAATCCCTGTCATTATACAGGAAGCAAAGGTCAAATATCTTTCTCCCGAGATGCCGCTTAAACTTGCCCACTGGCAATTTGATACATTTTCAACGAATCTCAAGTTAGAACTTCCCGAGGATGATCCACCACCGGGAAATCAAAAACACCCCATTCATATTCTTCATTCCCTTTTTATAATCTGATACCCCGCAGTTGATGCAGGCTAAGGCAAGTCGCCCGGGTGCGTCTTGCATGAGCTATCCTTTCATGTGCCCCTGGAGCACATGAAAAAAAGTGGAATTCAACATGTGGAGTATTATTATGTGGTTTATCAAAAAAAGATGGCTTATTTTAGCTTTCCTGGTTTGCCTTCCGCTGGATGGCTATCCGGCAGAGAATAAAAGTATAAGCCTTACCAACCTTGTCAATGAGGTCATAAATAGTAATAGGGATCTGGCTGCATTAAAGGAGCATATTAATGCCATTTCAACCCTCCCCGACCAGGCCGGATCACTGCCCAATCCTTCTCTAACAGTTGGCCTCGTCAACATCCCTACAGACAGCTTCGATCTGAAACAGGAAGCGATGACGCAAAAAACTATCGGCCTCATGCAAAAATTCCCCTATCCCGGCAAGCGGGGACTCAAAAGAGAAATTGCCCAAAAGCAATTAGAGAAAAGCCTTACAGATTTGGAAACCCTTAAACTGCAACTTGTCCGTGATCTCAAAATAGATTATTACACCCTCTACTTTGTCAGCCGTTCAAGAGAGGTAACTCAGCGGAATAAGCGGCTCCTTCAGGATTTCATACGTATTGCCGAGACCAAATATTCCGTTGGGAAAGGGATTCAGCAGGATGTATTAAAGGCCTATGTTGAGCTTTCAAAGATGAATGAAAAACTCATATCGCTGGAGGAGAAAGAAGCTGTCCTCAAGGCAAGACTCAACTATTACATGAATCGTGAACCGGATTCTCCCTTTGAGATGCCGCAGGAACTGGAACTAAGCCATGGGACAATGTCCGACATGGAACTTATGAAGGGCTCTTTTGAAAAACACCCCCTTTTGAAAGGAATGAAGTCCCTCATTAAAAAAGGCGACAAGGCAAGGCTCCTTGCCGAAAAAAACTACTATCCCGATTTTAATGTAACTCTCCAATACGGCCAACGTGAAGACGGCAACATGGACAGGGCAGACTTTATAAGTACTATGGTGAGCGTCCAGCTCCCCATCTGGCAAAAGAATAAGGAAGATAAAAAACTTATGGAAAAGAGGGCCAGATTGAATGAAACCAGGCTGAGATATGAATCAGCCAGAAATCGACTAGCCTTTATGGTCAAAAAAACAAAAAGCGAGATGGAGAGCGCCTGGGAAAAAACACTCCTTTTCAGGGATGGTATCATCCCCCAGGCAAAGGCCTCTCTTGAATCAGCCATTGCCGGATACCAGGTGAACAAGGTCGACTTCCTGACGCTTCTCAACAATCACCTGACACTTTTTAATTACGAGATACAATACTACCGATCGTTGACAGACCATGAAATAAAGATGGCCGAGCTTGAAGAAGCCCTTGGCGGGAGTTTTATGGCCCCAAATAATGGAGAAATGGAATGAAAAATATAATTCTGTCCACATTGATATTACTGCTTATTACCGGAGCCGGTGCAGGTGGCTATTACTTTGGTAAGGGAGCTGCTGAAAATAATCATCCCGAAAACGAAAAAAAGGCTGAAGTCACAACAAAAGAAAGGAAAATAAAATACTGGGTGGCACCCATGGACCCGACTTTTATAAGAGATGAACCGGGGAAATCTCCCATGGGAATGGACCTTATTCCTGTCTACGAAGACGAGGGAGAAGAAAAGAGCAGTGAAGGGCTCATTCGAATTGATCCCATAACGGTCCAGAATATGGGCGTCAGAATGGCTGTGGTTAAAAAAAGACCCTTGTCGAGAAAAATACGTACTGTGGGCGTCGTCGAATATGACGAAAAGAGTGTTATACAGGTTCACAGCAAGGTAGAGGGATGGATTGAAAAACTATACGTAGACTTTACAGGCAAGTCCGTTAAAAAAGACGAAATGCTACTTGAAATATACTCACCCCAGCTTGTATCGAGCCAGGAAGAATATCTCGTTGCACTTGAACTGAAGGAAAAGCTTGGTAAAAGTGCCTATTCGGAAGTGGCAGGAGGGGCTGATTCCCTTTTAAAGTCAGCCAGAAAACGTCTGGACTATCTTGATGTTCCCAATCACCAGATTGAAGAACTTGAAAAAAATCGCCGTATTTTAAAGACCCTTCACATCCATTCACCGGGGAAAGGCATTGTTACAAAAAAGCATATACAGGAGGGAGGCTATGTTAAACCGGGCATGCCCATCTATACCATTGCCGACATATCGAAAGTCTGGGTCCATGCCGATATTTATGAATCTGAACTCCCCTGGGTCAAAACCGGGCAACCTGTCAATATGACCCTCGCCTACTATCCGGGCAAGGTTTTCGAAGGAAAGGTCTCATACATTTATCCATTCCTTGAGGCAAAGACGAGGACTATCAAAGTCAGACTTGAGTTTGATAATACCGACTGGCAGCTCAAGCCCGATATGTACGCCAATATCGAAATCGATTCTGTCATATCCGATAATAGCATTGCCCTCCCTACGGAAGCGCTCATACGAAGTGGCGAACGAAATGTAGTCATAACGGCAGTGGAAAAAGGGAAGTTTCTTCCAAAAGATGTAACCATCGGCATTGAATCGGGTGACGGCTATTACCAGGTACTTGAAGGCCTCAGTGATGGTGAAACAGTCGTTACTTCAGCTCAGTTCCTTATAGACTCCGAAAGCCGCCTCAAAGAGGCCATTAGCAAGATGTCTCATGACATCATGGACGACGATGACATGTCAGATATGGACATGAGTGATATGAGTCTTGATGATGATATGGATATGTCGGAAATGACCCTGGAGTAGAACGCCGATGACGCAGATTTAGCGGATTTTCACGGATAAAGAGAAAATAAAAGAGGAAGATTGAATGATTAATTCAGACATTACAGATAAGGTCATTAAGGCTTTTTATAATGTTTACAATACTCTTGGTTATGGTTTTTTGGAGAAAATATATGAAAATGCCTTAATCATAGAGCTTAAAAAGCTGGGATGTCAGGTAGAAGCACAGAAAAATATTAAAGTGTATTACGAAGGCAAAGAAATAGGGGATTATTATGCGGATCTATTAATTGATAATTCGGTGATTGTGGAGCTAAAGGCTGCTGAAAATTTATGTAAGGAACACGAGTGCCAATTGATTAACTACTTAAAAGCAACAGAATATGAGGTTGGGCTCCTATTTAATTTTGGTAAAAAAGCCGAATTCAAACGAAAGGTCTTTACCAATAGCAAGAAATAAAAAATCAGCGGTGATCCGTTAAATCCGCGTCATCCGCGTTCCATAAAACAAGGTAATATATAATGATTGAAAAAATAATCGAAACATCCATAAAAAATCGTTTCCTCATTATCCTCCTGACCTTACTGGCCGCCGGCTGGGGTATTTATTCCATGAAAAACATGCCCCTCGATGCCATACCGGACTTGTCCGATGTACAGGTCATTGTCTACACCGAATATCCCGGGCAGGCACCGCAGGTGGTGGAAGACCAGGTCACCTATCCACTGACAACGGCCATGCTTTCCGTCCCTTTTGCCAAAGTGGTGAGGGGCTATTCCTTCTTCGGCTACTCTTTTGTCTACATCATTTTTGAAGACGGGACGGACATGTACTGGGCACGCAGCCGGGTACTTGAATATCTCAACTTCGTTTCCAAACGTCTGCCACAGGGAGTCACACCCAGTCTCGGTCCTGATGCCACAGGCGTAGGCTGGATCTATGAATATGCCTTAATAGATAAGACCGGCAGGCATGACCTTTCCCAGCTTCGCTCCATACAGGACTGGTACCTACGTTACGAACTACAGACCGTCCCCGGTGTTTCCGAAGTAGCAGGCATCGGTGGCTATGTGAAGCAGTACCAGGTGGAAGTAGACCCCAACAAGCTCGTTGCCTACAACATTCCCCTGTCGAAAGTAAAAAATGCCATTGCACGGAGCAACCGTGACGTGGGAGGAAAGCTCCTCGAAATTGCCGAAGCAGAATTCATGATCAGAGGACGAGGTTATATTCAATCCATTGATGATGTAAAAACCATCCCTGTCCATGTCGATGGAAAAGGGACACCCATTCTCGTTAAAGACGTGGCTCACGTTCATTTGGGACCGGAACTGAGACGCGGGATTGCCGAACTAAATGGTGAAGGTGAGGTGGCCGGGGGGATTGTCGTTATGCGGTCGGGAGAAAACACCCTTCAGGTGATTGAAGCGGTTAAGGAAAAACTGGAGAAGCTCAAAAAAGGTCTCCCTCAAGGTGTGGAGATTATTACCACCTATGACCGCTCGGGCCTTATCCACCGGGCCATTGATTTTCTCAAGGAAAAGCTCATCGAGGAAAGTCTCATTGTGGCCCTCGTTTGCGTTCTCTTCCTTCTCCATGTGAGAAGTGCTCTCGTTGCCATTATCACCATCCCCCTGGGCATTCTCATTGCCTTTATTATTATGCACTGGCAGGGAATCAACTCAAATATCATGTCTCTCGGCGGTATTGCCATTGCTATCGGGGCCATGGTGGATGCGTCCATTGTTATGATCGAAAATGCCCATAAGCATTATGAAAAGATAGTACGCAAAAAAGCGATTGATCTAATGGGGGGAAATCCCCCTCAATCCCCCTTTGCCAAAGGGGGAAGCCAATCAACCCCCACTGTAACAAGAGGGGGCAAAGATGGGCTTTTAGATGAGAAAGCATTTGAAACCGAGCTTCATAAAATATATAAAAAGGTAAACCTCACTAGCGAAGAGAGATGGAACCTCGCCCTCACTGCTTCCAAAGAAGTCGGCCCGGCCCTCTTCTATTCACTGCTTATTATTACTCTCTCTTTCATCCCCGTCTTTACCCTTGAAGCGCAGGAAGGCAGACTCTTTTCTCCTTTGGCTTTTACCAAAACCTATGCCATGGGTGCTTCAGCATTCCTGGCAATTACCCTTGTCCCTGTTCTCATGGGATACTTTATCCGTGGGCATATCCTGCCTGAAAAGAAAAACCCACTTAATCGCCTGCTCATTGCAGCTTACCGGCCCCTTATCAGGATCGTGCTCCGTTTCAGAAAATCAGTCATTGTTGCAGCGCTTACTATTCTCGCTATTACAGCTTATCCGCTAACAGAAATAGGGTCTGAATTTATGCCCCCCCTGAATGAAGGGGACCTTCTTTACATGCCTGTAACAGACCCCGGCATCTCCATAAGAAAGGCGAAAGAGTTGCTGCAGCAGACTGATAAAATCATAAAATCTTTCCCTGAAGTAGAGCAGGTCTTTGGTAAAATCGGCCGGGCCGATACAGCTACCGATCCGGCACCTCTTTCCATGATTGAAACAACGATTACCCTTAAACCTAAAAGCGAGTGGCGGGAAGGAATAACTGTCGACAAGTTAAAAAACGAGATTAATCAAGCCATCAATTTTCCCGGCCTGTCGCAGGCATGCTGCACCATGCCCATTAAAACAAGGATAGATATGTTATCGACGGGAATAAACGCTCCCATCGGTATCAAGATCGCAGGCGATAATCTTTTCAAACTGGAAAGGATAGGGAAGGAAATAGAAACGCTTTTAAAAGACCTGCCGGGAACACTCAGTGTTAAGTCCGACCGTTCCCTTGGCGGTAATTATATCGATTACGATATCAATCGTGCGGCAGCGGCCAGGTATGGTCTTACCGTCGGTGACATTCAGGACGTGATTATAACGGCCATCGGTGGAATGAATGTAACGGAAACGGTGGAAGGCCTGGAGCGTTATCCCGTAAATCTCAGATACCAGCGGGAATTAAGAGATGACATGGAATCCTTAAGGAGAATACTGGTCCCTACAGCAAGGGGGGAACATATTCCTATCGGGCAGGTTGCAGACATAAGGATCAGAAAAGGCCCACCGGGAATAAAAAGTGAAAATGCACGGTTAAATGCCTGGGTCAGTGTGCATATCCAGGACACGGATGTAGGAACTTACGTGAAAGAGGCCATGGCTATCGTCAATGAAAAGATCGAACTGCCTCCCGGCTACACCATCACCTGGAGTGGACAATATGAATATATGGAAAGGGCAATCAAAAAATTGCAGCTCGTCGTTCCCGTAACAGTTGTCATCATTTTTCTACTCCTCTACCTCAATTTCAGAAATTTTTCAGAAAGTATGATTATCATGCTCTCCATCCCCTTTGCCCTTGTGGGAAGCATTTGGTTTATTTATCTCCTCGGTTATAATCTGAGTGTAGCCGTGGGCGTCGGTTTTATCGCCCTGGCAGGGGTGGCTGCTGAAACGGGCGTCATTATGCTCATCTACCTCGACCAAGCTTATAAAGAAGCCATTGAAAAAGGAAGGATGAATGATTTCTCCCAACTTACGGAAGCCGTTACCAAAGGCGCCGTCGATAGAGTAAGGCCAAAACTGATGACGGTCATCTCTACCATGGCAGGCCTCATCCCCATTCTCTGGGGAACAGGAACAGGCTCGGAAGTAATGAAACGAATTGCCGCACCCATGGTAGGAGGCATGGTGTCATCGACGATTTTGACGCTGCTGGTAATACCGGCTATTTATATTATCTGGAAGGGCTGGGAGATGAAGAAGCAATAGAACGTGGATTTGGCGGATTTACATAGATTAACGATTTAAGAGTTTTTAAATTCAGAAACAAAGAAAAAAATCAGCGGAAATCCGCTCAATCCGCGTCATCCGCGTTCCATAAAATAAATTTAAGGAGAGAACATAATGTGGGATTTAATAGGAAAGGTTTTACCGGGTATCTCGGAAATGATGAACATTCATCCCATGCTGGTTCATTTTCCCATCGCCCTGCTTAACGCCTTTGTTTTGATGGAACTGCTTGCCTACCTTCTCAAAAAAGAAGAGATGAAAAATGCCGCTACATGGATGCTCTACCTCGGAACGATGGGAGCCGCTGCAACGGTGGTGGCAGGTTTTTCCGCCGCTTCTTCCGTACCGCACAATGAAGAGGTTCACGCCATCATGACCCGGCACATGTACTTCGGGCTCACTGTGTTTCTGCTTAGTCTTTCCCTCACTACCTGGAGGCTGACAGGGTTTAAGAAAGGCTCTCCGGTACATCTTGTCATTGGATTTATTATGGTGACAATCATGGCCTTCGGCGCAGATCTGGGGGGACTTATGGTTTACAAATACGGCGTTGCAGTAAAGGCTGTTCCCCAGGCTGAATCCCATGATCACAGCATGGGTGGACATGATCACAGCACGGGAGAAAATAAAGAGGATGATATGGATATGGGAGGGATGACCCTTGAAAGTTTGGAAAAAGATAGAAAGCAGAGCCCTGACAATCATGATCATGGAGCACATGATCATTAAAATGGGGAAAAAACAATAGAACACAGATAACACAGATTGTACGGATTAACACAGGTTAAAGTATTAAGGTTTTAAAAATCCGTGTTCATCCGTTAAATCCGCGTCATCCGCGTTCCATAAAAAAAATTAAGGAGAAAAAAATGAAAAAGAAAATTGCAGCAATCATTGGAGGAGTAATTATAACAATGGGAGGTTCAACCTATGCCGCCATGGAACATGATCATTCCGCCCATGACCATGGTTCACAGTCAATGGAGCATCAGTCGGAAATGAAGATGCCTGACGGAATGGAGATGCATACCATGGAGATCGACGGGCACAAGATCAACTTCCACATTATGAACCGGAAGGCCTTCAGAAAATATATGGACAATATGGGCCATAAAACTCACAAGATGAAGGAAGGCATGACCCATTATGTCATGATGGATATCACCGATAAAGAAGGAAAGAAGATCAAGAGAGCAAAGGTAAAGCTCAAGGTCATCGGCCCTGACAAAAAATCAGAAGAAAAGGCTGCCTTCCCCATGATGGGGAATTTCGGTGCCGAGTTCCATATGATGGACAAAGGCAAGTACCAGGTTATGACCCTTTTCAAGATAAAGAAAGCAAAGCATTACGGTGGATTCTGGCATGAGATGAAGTAAAATTATAGAACGCGGATGACATAAAGCTTCACTTTCCGCATTCATGAGGATTAGTGAAACTTATACTCGTAGGGTGCTGGTTTGGCGGATATACACGGATTGGAGCATTAAGGATTATAAATGAAAATCTGCGGAAATCCTATAAATCCGCGTCATCCGCGTTCTATAGCACAAGTGCAGGACAGGTAAAAACTACCTTTGCGATTCATCAAACTTCTGGAGTGTTTCTTCAGAGGGTTTGGCTGTAAGCAAACTGACAAGGATAATTGCAATGAAGGCTAAAATGAAGCCCGGCAGCAGTTCGTAAAAATACTCACCCTTAATTTTAACGTAGTTTTTCACAACAAAAATTGTGACGGCCCCCACAATCATTCCGGCCAGTGCACCCTGTTTGGTAGTGCCTCTCCATGTTAAGGAGAGAATTATCAAGGGTCCAAAAGCGGCCCCAAACCCTCCCCATGCGTAGCCCACCATTGCCAGGATGGTTCCACCGGTGGCGGAAGTAATAAAATAAGCAATCAATGCAAAGCCAACAACAGCAAACCTGCTTATCCAGGCCTTTTGTTTGTCATCGAAACGACTGAATAAAGGGAGATCTTCTGTAATTGCCGACGATAAAACCAAAAGCTGTGAATCTGCCGTTGACATAACAGCTGCTAATACGGCTGCCAGAATAAAACCCGAGAAAAGAGGATGAAATAAAGCGCTTACAAGGGCCAGGAAAATTCTCTCCTTATTACCATCGGGGCCTGCAACTCCTTCCAGTGGTGTAACATCATGGTAAGCAATGCCCAAAATACCGATTGAAACAGCCAAAAGAAGACATAAAATCATCCAGGTCATGGCGATTCGTCTTGCACCGGGCACGTCTTCAACGGTTCTGATACCAATAAACCGGGCCAGGATGTGAGGCTGCCCGAAATAACCAAAGCCCCAGGCCATAAGTGATGCGCCTGTAAGCCATGTTGTCGTAAAATTAAAAGCCTTCGGCTTTGCTGCTGCAATGTCGGCACCTGATCCGGCAATTGCGAAAAAAGCCAGAAGTGAACAGAAGATTAAAGCGCCCAGCATGAGAAGCCCCTGAATGAGGTCTGTCCAGCAAACAGCCATATACCCACCGAGAAAAGTATAAGAGACGACCACTAATGTCGTGATTATGAGGGCTGTTTGTTCAGTGGCACCAAAGCTGTGCGCAAAAAGCAAGGTTCCGCCTTTGAGGCCCGAAGCAACATAGAGTGTAAAAAAGAGAAGAATTACCACCGCTGATACCGTTTTAAGCACGCCTGTAGTATCATCAAAACGGCGAGACAAATAAGTGGGCAAGGTAACGGCATCCAACTTTTTGCTATAGGCTCTTAGCCTTGGGGCGACGATATACCAATTACCATAGGCACCCAGAATCAATCCGAGAGAAATCCAGACACCATCAACCAGTCCGGCAGCAAAGACAGCGCCGGGTAAACCCAGGAGCAACCAACTGCTCATATCCGACGCTCCGGCACTGATGGCCGTTGTCACCGGACCCAGTGTACGACCGCCAATAATAAAGTCCTCATTATTTTTGGTCCTCCTCATGGAGTAGTAACCAATGCCCAACATGAGCAACAAATAAAGACCAAATTGTATTGAAATTCCCATTATGGGTCCTCCTGAAAGTTTTGCTCTACCCTTTAGCGATACTTCTGATTCGCTCAATTAACAGGGCAAGCCTTGCCTGGCTTGCCTCATCGGGAGGCAGGTGCCCGGGAAGACTGTGCATAAAATCCGATTCTTTAAGCAGCGAAAAAAATTTCTCCATCAGGTATTTCTTTAACGCTTCATCACCGTTTACAACTTCAGCGACAAGCTCTTTCCGTCCATCGATAAGTGCAATAATGTCCTCCATATCGTGGCTGCTCATGTAATCACTGTCTCCCCTTCCGATGAAAGCCTCAATTTTTGTGGCGATAAAGTATGGCGCCGTAACCAGTCTTATAACATGACCCGAGGGAAGAGTAACTTTTTCTGCGGTTTCCATAGCAGTATCGTACCACCGGTTGCTGAATCCGAGAATGTCCGGCTCCGTGGGCATAACGTCAAGCAAGATCTCCCCCGAAATCCACCTGCAAAGAGGTGCGCCTTCTGATTGGTCCTCCTCAAAGCCCCTTTCACGCAATCTTTCCGATAAGCGGTAATAATCACTCCTGGAGGCAACCTCCGTAATAACATCCACGTCCATGGTAACTCTCGCCTCAGGAGCCGCCGGGTCTGTCATAAGCAAAGGGGTTGCACAGCCGCCCAGGAACACCATCTCATCAGCCAGCGAACCGAGTTGTCTGACGGCTGCCGACAGGATTTCCATGTTTGGATTTCGCCCTTTAATCATCTGTCGGCCAGCCGCTTTTCAAGTTCTTTCACAGCGACCTCTCTCTCCCTGGCCCTGCCGCCTCTTATGGCATCGACAAGGACGAGAAGCTCGTAGAGGGCCATATCCTTCCTCGCGGCTACGGGTACGCATTTATAAAGGGGTGAAAAGGACACGCCCCTCACCTCGCCTTCGGGATCGGGCCATACATAAGGGAGTTCATCCCCCTGCGATATAATAGAGGAAAGGGGCGGAGCGGAAAAGCCTGTCACCATTCCCCTGGTCACCTCGCCCAGGTCGGGAACAAAAACATAGCGGATACCGTGAAGAAGGAACTCCTTCAGCGCCTGCACGGAAGGTGAGAACCTGTCATTGATCCGTCCCCCCAGTCTTGCCGCCACAAGTCTTTTTATCCCGGCATGGACCTCGGCGGGGCTCATCCCTATCTCTATGGCAAGGGAGGCATAGGACCACGAATCCCTCTTATCCTCGGGCATGGCGACGATCTTGAGCGCTACGACAATGTCCTGCGGCTTTAATACCATGGAAAACCTTTCTTGTTTACTATTTGCGATTCGCGAATAGCATACAATGGGTTTTGGTAGAGTGTCAAGTTTTTTGTACTTCTATATGTGCTTGGATTGCTTTAAGAGGGAAGGGAGAGAATGAAGGCGGGTGTTAAGCCTTGCGTCCCTGGAATTCATAGATGATATAATGCTTCACTTTCCGAATTTATGAGGATTAGTGAAACTTATACTCGCAGGGTGTCGGTAGGTGTCAACATACCTTTCGCCTGACCTCACCATTTAAGCCGCTTTTTTCATATCAAAATGCAGCGGTTGTTCATTAACAGGATTGAGCATCACCACTGGTTCATGATCCCAGTTTCTGGTTTTGCCTGCCCAACGCTCTGGGTACTGCATTTTTGCCTTCTCATAAACCTCTTTTCGTCGTTTCAGGATAATCACATCGTCGCCATTATGACGTTGCACCGGGGTTACAAATTTCAATCCACTATGGTGATGACAATGGTTATACCACTTTGTGAAAATGGCCACCCACTTGCGAGCTTCATCAATACTTTCAAAAGGCTTTGATGGATAAGAGGGTGTATATTTCAGTGTTTTAAATAATGATTCTGAAAAAGGATTATCATTACTCACCGATGGTCGGCTAAATGATGGCATAATCCCAAGCTTTTGCATCGTTGCCAGCATGCTTGCTCCTTTCATTGGACTACCATTATCCGAGTGTAAAACCAGTTTATGATTGATTGGCAAGCCTTCAGAAAGCCGTGTCTTTCTCAGAATATCTGCAGCCTGTTCTGATGATTCATTCTCATAAACTTCCCAGCCCACAATTTTCCGGCTATAAATATCCATAAAAAGGTACAGGTAAAAAAATGTGCCTTTAATATTCCTTGCCAGGTACGTTATATCCCAAGACCACACCTGATTAGGGCTATCTGCTGTATAAGTCCGGGGCTTATTTGTTGTGGCCGGACTTTTTGCTCGTCCACGGTGCTTCAGTTGATTGGCACCACGCAGAATACGATAAAAACTACTCTCTGAAGCCATAAACACACCTCTATCAGCTAATACAGGTACAATCTGTTTCGGTGCATGGTTCTTAAATTCGCGGCTATTACAAATATCAAGAATCGCATCTCGTTCCTGTTGGCTAAGTTTATTGGCAGGTACTTTCTTTACTTGTTGACGACCATCATTGTATCCAGCTATACGCCAGTTTTGTAAGGTACGGGCACTTATGCCAATAACCTCACAGGCCTGTTTCTGACGAGATCCTTTATTCATTGCTTCTCTTATTGATCCTATAGCCATCTGACGATTCTCGGAAGAAATTAATCTTCCTCCTTTACCCCCCAGATGGCTTCGCACTTTTTTGATAGAACCAACAGTGCAGCTGTCTCAGCCAATGCCTTTTCCTTGCGTTTTAATTCTGATTCCAGACGCTTGATTTTCTTCTTATCTTCCTGACGACTGCGAAGCTTCTCTTTCTTGTCTTTTTCTCTCTTTTGATAACCTGATAAGGCCGATAGTTTCCATTCTTCTATTTGTTCTGAATACAATCCTTTGTTACGACAATACTCACTCAACTGCATTTCATTAAATGAAGCAGTTTCAATGACTGCAGCGAGTTTGTCTTCTGCTGTCCAGTTATTCGGTTTACTTTTATCTGATGGCACGGCTATCCCTCTATTTTTATAATTGTTTCTCCATTTATAGAGGGTAACATCTGAAACACCTGTTTCTTTACATAATTTGGATACTGATACCGCATTGGGTGGCAGCATCTTTTTGATTACCGATTCCTTAAATTCTTCTGAATACCTTTTTTGCATTATTTACTCTCCATTCGCCCCTCATATCTTTACTTTAAATGAGGCGAAAGGTATTCTGACACATAGGGGTGTGGATATGGGAGGGATGACCCTTGATGAGAGTGGGAGCACCTCAGGTTCTCACAACCATGAGGGACATGATCATTCGCATTAAGAATTTATTTATAAGGACTTTTATCTGGTAGTTTTTTTGAGGGGGATAGGTATTATGTCCCCGGAACACCCCTGGTGTATTTCGTGAATTTACCTTGACGCTGCTATTTTTCTTACTGATTTCGCGTAAATTAGGCGGCTATTATATTTTTGTAATGAAGCGATATATTCATCGTTTGAAATCTCACCATTTCTGAAACAAACCGCATTGTTATGAAGTTCAGCTCTCCAATTTTTCTTCTTATTGCCAACTGTTACACCATGCGCCACATTCAACCCTGTTATAATCTGGCTTTTAGATTTGTCAGCCTTTTGGCTCTTATCCGGATGAATTGTAAAGCCTTCCTCTTTTATTATCCTGTATACCATTTCCTCAAAGCCGTCGGATATTCTATCCCCGGAAAAGGTTATATCATCTGCTAGAATCGAAAAGTCTTTCAATCCCCAGCTTTTTGTCAAACCATATAAACGTCGCTGCAAACGAAGCGTCACCAGATTTGCAATATCAGTACTGGTCGGCGCCCCTTGCGGCAATTGATAATCATGAGTAACAAGTCTCGTTAGAAGTTTTGCTACTTCACTTGGAATTTTTATTTCTTCGATGAAGGCATTCATAACCCGCTTTGGGCTTACTGAAGGGAAAAAAGATTTCAAATCGCATGAGAATGTCACTCTGTTATCTCGATGAACCAAGGCATTTGTAATATTGGATTTGCCTTTAAGACCATAATGCGAGTGCATGCTGTGAATTAGCTTTGAAAATAATTTCTTGTGAAGAGTTTTTTGTAGCTTTTTTAGAGGTTTGTTTGGTGATGAAATTTTTCTGGTGCCACCGGACGGTTTTGGTTCTTGACGGCACTTGTACGATTTACAAGCTATGTTGGCCATGTGTCTTAAGTACGCTTCTGGCACCTCCAAGGTATTGGCCAAGTCTAAAATGTTATTGAACGCAGAATCTGTTTGTTTCAAATTAACGCCTTTTCAAAATATGAATGCAATATCCATAGAATAATCAAAAAAAAGATTAACTAGATTGTTTGAAGATATAGTCTAGTACCCTAGCTGCTTTAGCCAAAAGCGAATTCAGGAGCCTTGCAAATGGCATAAGCAATGCTACAAGAGCAAAAAGGTGAACATATTTACTCTGGTGCAGTCTTTCAGGTTGTCTAAGAACAATTTCCTTCTTACAATCGGGCCTCACTGAATTACTTATATCAGACAGGTCCCTTTGTACTAATGAAACAGCAATAAGAATTTTAAGCTCCCATGTTTTCATGACCTCACCTCCTTTCGTTGTAAATTATCAGTTAACGAAAAGGGTAACATAAAATACTGATGTTAATATCACCCAAGCCCATACTTCATTGTGTCGTTCTCCCGGCCTTGTCGTTAATCTGATTTTCTGGCAATAAACATTCTTATTGCCATTACTGTTTAAAAATAACGATAAACAGTTAAACTATGGCCATTAAATTGCCACAGTAATCTTCATCATCATGACGAAGGCAGGCTAAACCAGATAAGCCATTGCAGACCTATGATCTTCGGTCTGGGTTTAAATGGTAAATCCTGGGAAGCTTGAGCGATTTAGCATCGAAAGGAGCTAAAAAACCGCCTGTCCTAATATGTAATTCAGTTTTAAAAGAACAACTCCGCGAATCACGGAGGACACAATCATATATCAAACATCTTTTGTCTGGCTTTATGAGTTACTTGCAACTCACAGGCCCGCAGCTACAAAATATCACAAGATGTAGTAGACACACTACAATATAAGCACTATCTATTGTAGTGTCAAGAGGTGCAATAATAAATTTGGAAAATTGGATGCCTAATATTGAACCGACCCAACCCCTTTTAGAAACTGTGGAACTTTCAATTTCCAGTTAAATACTGCTGGAGTCTTTTCTTGAGGGCTTAAGGAAGAGATGAAGTATAAAAAAATAGGCCCTGACCTATTTTTATACTTCCTGATTTCTAATCAAAACATTTTCGATACTTACTATGGGAACGCTAATTGTCTGTCCTGTTCGTTCAACGTTAACAAGAACCGAAAATTGTTGTTTATTAGATATTTTCTTTGCCACCTTCTTTGCATTTTCGAGAACAACGCTAGAGATTTTTTCCTGTTCGTAACCAGCTATTGAAAAAGCTTTTGCTGCACCTGTAACACCAATCGTGTGGCAACCACCGACAAGTATAATGTGCTTCTTTGGATTGTCGGGATTCTCAATTCTTTCCAAATAGCCATAATCTCTTTGGTCTGTGTCTTCATAATAATTCTTTTTGTTTTGCTTATTGTATAAAGCGGTTTCTTTGCCTAAACTGCTATAGTTATATTGTGCAATTTGTTTTTCTAATATTTTTGCCGTTAAAAAATTATAATCCGGGCCACCTATTAAAATTAAATGCTGGGACATATCAATACGGGTGCTTTCAGCCTCACCCGCCGAAAGCATTCGTAGTTTTATATTAGGATAAAGGTAGAAAAGGGTTACTATAACTTCAAAATAAGCATCTATATCGCCGTATTTCAACGTATATATAAATTCACGTGGCTCTTCAGTTTGTCTTTCTTCTGGATTATCTAGTTCAGAGCAAACAATATTAACGTAATCACCATCTTTTATTCCCCATACTTTTCGGAGATTCCGGGTTTCAAATAATTTAATATATGCCTTACGATTATGTATGAGATGCATGAAACCATATACTACTGCGACTAACACCAATACTAAATGGAGATAATCAAACCCGTGTGTAAAGCTCTCAATAGAATAAGGACTGCTATGCGTGGAGGTAGCGTTACTCATCACGGTCTGTGAAAAAATCTGAAGCACCTAGCTTTCCCCTCCATTCTTTATGATGAATCATTACATTATTACCTACTACAATATATGATGATGGAACGTCTTTAGTTAAGATTGCTCCTGCAGTTATATATGCTTTTGTTCCAATCTTCACTCCGCCGACAACCTTTGCACCAAATCCGATAAAAACATTGTCATCTATCTTTGGAGATGGTTCTATTACATCGTCCCATCCTAAATGGGGTTCTCTCTGGGAATGTATTAATTCTCCAAATATCCTTGCATTATTTCCAACTACGGCTCTTTCGCAGCAAAATCCAGTTATTATAGAATTATTTCCAACTACAGTTTCGTCACTTATATTTGCCCCATACAGTATTTTACAATTATTCCCAATTTTTACAGCTGACCCAATTCGACAATAATCATCAACCATTGTTCCATCGCCTATTGCCGTTTCCTCATGAATAATTACATGCGAACCAATGATGCACTTATTTCCTATTATTGTTTTCTCTGTTTTTTTAAAAGACTCCTCAGATTCGACATACGGATAACCTATAATAGAATATTCACCAATTATGCACTCACTACCAAAACAAACATTTCCATATTGCTTTACACTATCAGGTATCCTGATCACGACTTGCACCATTTCTCTATCCATGTAACGACGGCTTCTATTACCACTTTTTTATTTTGGATAGTTCTGTTTGAATTACCAACTTCATCATCAATATCAATAAAGCCATGGTCTGAGTTTTGTATTGTCATAAATTCAGATTTTTTATTTGGTTCACTGTATGTCCTTGAGACTTTAAAGGGAACCATTGAGTCATTGTCCCCATGTATTGTCAATACAGGCAACTTGGTCTCTTTTAGAATTTCATATGGCTTAATTACCTTAAATTCTTCGATTAAATTTGCACCGAGCTCGAACTCACCATCTAGCATTAAAAAACCTTCTTTCTTTAAATGCTCAAAACCCTTCTTGTTAAAACTATCCTTTGCCCAAGGAACGATTGGTTTTAAGAAAGTAGAGACATAATCCAAAACCGGACAGAGCAATACAAGACAGTTGATATTACTCATATTTTGTGCCGAATACATTAATGTTGGTCCAGCACCGAAGCTCATACCAATGATTGAAATATCGCCAGCCCATCGGTTAGATATCTGTTCCACACTTGAGGCTACATCAATATTTTCTCCTATGATTGTCATATCTCTTTGAGTTCCTCCACTTTCACCGTGACCCCTAAAATCAAATCTCAAGGAGGCAAATCCTTTTTTGTATAATTCCATTGCAATATTCGTAAAGAAATTATCATATTCATTCTTGTTAACATTAATGCCATGTGCTAAAAGGACAAAGCCCTTTATATGTTCAGGAATTAAAAAAATACCACATAATTTTGTGCCATCTTTGCTATTGTAAAATAACTTCTCTTCCTTATACATACTGCCTCCAATTACAACTCTAAATTAAGTCAAATACAGTGCGCCATTGGGTTCTACTTTCAAAATACCTCTGAAAAACATTAACAAATAATACGTGAGAAGTTTTTGAGTGATAATCTCTTAAGTTTTTATATATATTTAAGCCAACATGCTCAAGATTTGTTCTATTTGTTAATTTAGGCAATTGATTTAAAAAATTTACACGCGCGTCACAAATTTCTTTCCAGAAATTTTCCTTTAGCAATAGACTATGGCTTTTTTGTCTGAAAGCTTCTTCTGAACCCTCTTGTAGAATTTCCCCAAATTCTTGACTATAAGCCTTGGTTATTGCATTTTCAAAAGTACTATATTCCTGTTGTTCAACTGAATGAAAACTCTTAAATCTTGTCTCCGGTGAATGAAGAAAAAGCCATATTTGATCTTCATTGTAATGATTAAGAAAGTACTCGGTAACAGTGTTAATATCAAACGCCAAAAAACCACCAGCTAGGAACTCATAACATTCACCACCACAGGCTCTATTTAAATGACCAACAACTGAATCATCAATCATCCCCGTAATTTTCGCACCTACAAAGTCAAATTTACCTATTTGGTTGAAAACTTGATAGACTTGGTCTGGTTCACCGATAATTATATCATCATCCATAAATAGTATTTTTGAGCCACCATGAATGATTGATTTTGCCACAATTAGTGCATAATTTCTAACAAATCCAAGGTTCCAACCTTTTGTCCCTAAAGGCTTTATAAATTTTTTAAACTCTAGATCCTTAAAGCTCTTCAATAATGCATCTTGTTCATTTTTACCATGATATACAATGTTTGAACCTTTGTACTTATCTCTAATAAAGTTATACGTTTCAGGTAAGGTAGAGTCATCAACAATAACCGTATTGATGTCTGTCTTTTCTAACTTCACGAGAGATTTAGCTAGCGTGTCTGGTCTATCTTTTGTAATGAGAACAATACATCCGTTTGCCATATAATTCTATCTCTACCGTTTATCTTCTTCCCTGCTTAAATTCAACCCGTTAGAGATAGAAAACGTTTCCCTCACAAAGTTAATCAAATTTAATCCCCTGTATTAATTAGAGATAGAGTAAAATCTCAATCCTATTAATTCCTTAGTTAACAGGCTCCAAATCCCGTTAATAATTTCCCAAACAAAAAAGCCCGTCACCGTTTTGCCGATGCGGGCTTTTGAAATATCATCGCTGTTGTTGATTCCCCGTTTGAACTGCCCCACCGCCAGGGGACGGTCCTTACCCCCTCATTTTGTTGACTATTCTATAATCATGAATTCCTTTTTGCAAAGAATAAATGACAGGTTTGTCAACTATAGATATATAGAACGCGGATGACACGGATTTGGCGGATAAGAGCGGATTAAAGGCAAAATCTTTTATCTCGCGCAAAATAGTTTATGCCCTGTGGGTACAGGGAGCGCAAAGAAAAGATTGAATCCTGTAGATCATGCCTGCCCCGTGAGAGATTCAACGGGATTAATCCTGTCAAAGAAAAAGAAATCTTTAGACGGGATTTACGGGATAAGGGCGGATTAAGAAAAAAGAGCTTTATATCTGCTTCGCAGGAAAGCCACAGCCCATCCTGCCTGGCTTGCAAAGCTGAATCATGGGGTTATACTTTAATAAAAAAGGGATAAGGAGGTGGTGCAATATGCGAAGACTGATAATGTATGTAATGGCTCTATGCTTTTTCTTCAGCTCCACTGCAGCCATGGCCGCTGATGTGGGAGAAAGAGCCGTCGATTTTTCCGGGGCCTCCACTGCGGGGGAAATAAAACTTTCCCACTACCTGGGAAAGAAGAACGTGGTGCTGGCCCTCTTCTTCAGGGCCTTTACACCTGTCTGACAAGAGGAGTTGAAAGCTTTTCAAAAGGACCTTGAAAAATTTGAAAAGCTGAACGCCCAGGTCCTGGGCGTAAGCGACGACGATCTTGAGACGCTGGAAAAGTTCAGGGATGAGCACGGGATTACCTTCCCCCTGATAGCCGATGACGCAAGAAAGGCGAGAAAGGCCTACGGTTGGGGGAGACAGACCTATCTCATCGACAAAAAGGGAATTGTCCGCTTCATGCAGAAAGGGGTGCCTGATAATGAGCTTTTTTTGAAAGAACTTGAAAAGCTGGATAAAGAGTGAATAAAGGGATATTAACAAAGCTTTTGTTGCTGCTGGTCTTGCTGCCCGGATGCACAGGAATACCGGAGGGCGTTGACGCAGTTGAAAAGATCAAGTCCTCTAGATCCTGTTAATCCTGTCAAAAAAAAGAAATATTTAGACGGGATTTACGGGATAAGGGCGGATTAAGAAAAAAAGCTTTCTATCTGCTTCGCAGGGAAGAGCAAAACCACTTGACCACGGAAAAAGACGGAAAGGGCCGGAAAAGGGGCAAAAGCAAAGTCTTTTGTCTCGCGCCAAATAGTTTATGCCCTGTGAGTACAGGGAACGCAAAGAAAAGAATTATTTAGAGGGGAGTTTAAATTACCTGTCGTCATAATGTCCACCAATGGCAAAGATATAGATATAGTGGTCATCAAACTTATATATTAAACGGTCTTTTTGAGAGATGCGGCGGGACCAGAGGCCCGAGAGATTATGTTTTAAGGGTTCCGGCTTTCCCGTACCTTTGGTTGGGTCCGAGCGCTGTAATTCCTGGATGAGTTTACAGAGGTTTTTATGTAATACCTTGTTTTCTTTTCGCAGTTCCTCATATTTGCCCCATGTTTTCCCCTCAAATACGATTGATCTCATCCAGTTCCTCTTGGGTCGGTTGATAGCCCTTTCCTTTGCTATGGGTCTTGAGAGATTCGCCTATCTGTTTCATTAAGGAATCATTTTGAAGCACTAAAAGCGTTTCCTGTTCCTGTTGGTAATCCTCAAGGCTTACAACCACAAAATCCTCACCGTTTCGACGTGTTACCCGCAGCGGTTCATGGTCTTTTATTACCTTTTCAACCTCTTCTTTTAAATGCGCCCTGAACTGATTAACAGTTGTTTCATACATGGTTTTTACCTCCCTGTTAAAGTTATTTAATTGTACTGTAGTTCAGTACACCTTGTCAATTATAGAGCTAAGTTGGACATCCTGATACCATACCGGGCAAAAACTGCACGGGAAAACCCTTTATCTCGCGCAAAATAGTTTATGCCCTGTGGGTACAGGGAACGCAAAGGAAAGATCAAATCCTGTAGATCCTGTTAATCCTGTCAAATCTATCTTCCTCCCTGCACCATGATCTCTCTTGTGCGCACTTGACAATTATACCATAGGGGGGTATGGTATAAACAGGACTAAGAAAAAGAGGAGACTTTTTATGCATCCAAACCATGGTAAGGAAATCGGCAGGCTCAATCGTATCGAAGGGCAGGTGAAGGGGATTAAGAAGATGATAGAGGAGGGGCGCTACTGCATCGACATACTCTCCCAGATCAAGGCGGCCCATTCTGCGCTCAGGCAGGTGGAACTCAATATCCTCGAAACCCATGTGGGGAGCTGCCTGAAGGAGGCCGCCCAATCGAATGACTCCCTTGAAATTAACAATAAAATCGGGGAGATAATGAAACTCCTCGGGAAAAAAGGATAAAAGGCCCGAGAATGTACAAGAGGCCCTATTACTTTAAGCATAAAGAAGGCATCTCATGAAAAAGCGGATCATCTAAATAGACAAGAGGTAATGACTATCCTGAAGGATAACTGATATGGATGAACCAAAGATCATAGATTCACTGAGAAGTCTGCACGATCTCTCCAAGGCGATTAACTCCACCCTCGATATCGGTGAGGTGGTGGATATGGTTCTGGAGAATACATCGCGGCTTATGAAGGCCGAGAAGGTCCTTATCCTTTGCCTTGAAAGGGATAAAAACATCCTCAATGTTCATGACGCCTACGGTTTTGCAAAAGGTGAGATGGAAATCGAACAATTTCAAAACATCGGTTCCTTCGATCACTGTCTTCTTCATAAGGGGAAGGTAATCAGGCTGGAAGAAATTCTTCCCCCTGGGGATTACAAGGAATACCTGAAGACAATGCCTTTCCTCGCCGAGATGGTTTTTGCCCCGATGGAGATCAAGGGGGAGGCCGTCGGCCTGCTCGGCGTATCTAACAAAAAGCATGAGTTCTCGCAAACAGAACTTGAGATTTTCTGCTCTCTCGCCAGCCAGGCGGCGGTAGCCATGGAGAATGCCAACCTGTACAGACGGTTGAAAGATACCTTTCTCCATACCGCAGAGGCACTTGCCGAAGCTGTCAACAGCCGGGACCCATATACAGGCGGCCATGTAAGGCGGGTTGTTAATTATTCCCTCAGCCTTGCCCATGCTCTGGGACTGCCGGCAGAGGAAAAAGCAAACCTTCAGCTTGCCGCTATTCTTCATGATATCGGGAAAATCGGCATCGATGACGCCATATTGAGAAAGAGTGGGGCTTTGTCAGATGAAGAAGAAAGCTTGATGAGGAAACATCCCGAGATAGGAGCAAGGATTTTGAGCTTTATCAAGGAGATGCAAGGTGTTATTCCAGGTGTTCGGCACCACCATGAAAAGTTTGATGGAGGTGGCTATCCGGAGGGGCTCAGGGGTGAAGATATCCCTCTTTATGCCAGGATAATAGCGATTGCCGACACCTTTGATGCTCTTACCACCGACAGGCCTTACAGAAAGGCCATAGACAAGAAAAACGCTTTGGAAAAGTTGTATAAGGATGAAGGTGCTCATTTTGATCCTTTTCTTTTGAAACTCTTCTCAAAGTGCATGAAGGTAAAACCATAGGCTCCTGATATGATCTGATATGAGGTGGAATTAAATGTATTGGAATGTCAATCCTGAAATATTAAGCCTTGGTCCTATAGCCATTCGTTGGTACGGGCTGTTCTTTGCTCTGGCATTTCTCTTAGGCTTTGGCATTGTACGCTGGATTTTCAGGTGTGAAAGCAAGGCGGAGAGAGACCTGGAGCCTCTCTTGTTTTATATGCTGTTCGGCACACTCATCGGTGCACGCCTGGGGCACTGTTTCTTTTATGATCCTTTATATTACCTCAGCAATCCGCTTGAGATCATCAAGGTCTGGAAAGGGGGACTTGCCAGCCATGGCGGAGCCATTGGCGTCTTCGTCGCTCTCTACCTGTACTCCAGAAACCGCCCTGACCAGCCTTACCTTTGGTTACTGGACAGGATGGTAATTCCGGCAGCACTGGGCGGGGCATTGATTCGCATAGGTAATTTTTTTAATTCCGAAATAATCGGGGTGCCTGCTGATGTGGCATGGGCGATTGTCTTTGCAAAAGTCGACTTGCTGCCAAGACATCCGGTGCAGCTCTATGAGGCGACTGCCTACGTCTTTGTATTCCTGCTGCTGATCCATATTTACCGTCATCAGGAATGTAAAGTTAAGCCCGGACTATTGCTGGGATTGTATCTGGTCACTATATTCACGGCACGTTTTTTTATCGAACTTTTAAAGATCCGGCAGGCAGCCTATGGAATCGAGTTGCCATTTAGTGTTGGTCAGTGGCTGAGCTTGCCTATGATTATTGCCGGTGTGATGCTGCTTTTTTTAAAACCCGAAAAAAGAAGGAATGTATGCGGGCATTGTGAACATGGGGTGTAATCATTTTTCCAGGTAAGCTAAAAAAGAAGAGGGGACATAGTCATGGCTAAAGATCCGCTATGCGGTATGGAAGTTAACGAGGAGGGGGCCAAATTTATGGTCCATTTTGGACATGAAACCTACTATTTCTGCTCGGAAAAATGCAAGGAGAGCTACGAACAGCAGATAGGCTTAAAAAAGCCGGTTTCAAAAAAAGGGTTTTTAGAAAAGCTTGCAGAAGGAACACAGAAAGCAACAGGCGGCAAGCCACCCAAGTGCCACTAAACAGGAGGTAATCAAAATGACTAAAGATCCCGTATGCGGCATGACTGTCGACCCGGAAAAAGCCGCCGGCAAATCGGAATATAAGGGCGAAACTTTTTATTTTTGTAATGTTAACTGCAAAAAGAAGTTTGATGAAGCGCCTGGAAATTATCTGGCACCCCAAAAGGGCGAAACAATTACGCTTCCCGTTGAAGGGATGCGCTGCGGAAACTGTTCCTCCAAAGTAACAAAGGCCCTTAGTGAAGCGGAAGGCGTCATAGAGGCCTGCGCCGATCATGAAAAGAAAAATGCCGTCATCAGTTTTTATCCTTATCGAACGAACAGGGGAAAGCTCGTTAAAATCATTGAAGGACTGGGGTATACTGTTCCGGGGGAAGAGGGAAAGCAGACTGAGGAGTCATTTATATCCCCCTCACCCCAACCCTCTCCCACCAGGGGAGAGGGAGAAGTTGTGGGGAAGAAGTCTTCCTCTAAAATTGAGACGGTCACCCTTCCCATTGGAGGGATGACCTGCGCCTCATGTGCCTCTACCATTGAAAAAGCCCTTTCCACACTCGACGGTGTTGCCAATGCAGCCGTTAACTTTGCCGCCGGAAAGGCCACTGTAAAATACGCACCTGAGCTGGCAAGACCGGAAGAGTTGGAAAAGGCCATCACCGATGCGGGCTACGAAGTACTCAAGTCCGATGAAGAAGGTACCGATAGGGAGAAGGAGGCAAGGGAAAAAGAGATCTCGTCGCTGAAAAAGAGATTTACCCTGGCGGCCCTTTTCACTGTGCCCATTTTCTACGTGGCCATGGTGGAGATGATAAGCGAAAGCCTCATACCGGGTTTCATATCCCCTTCACATTCCCCTGCAGGTTTTGCCCTTTTCCAGATCATCCTCTCCATACCGATCATTATTATAGGGTGGAATTTTTACAAAAAGGGCTTCCCCGCTCTTTTTCGTGGAACGCCTAATATGGACTCCCTCATCGCCATGGGAACATCAGCCGCCTATGGTTACAGCTTTTATGCCGCCTCCCAGGTGCTGCTGGGGCTGGACCCTTCGGGAAAGTATGTAAAAAGTCTCTATTTTGAGACGGCAGCCGTCATCATTACTCTTATCCTCTTCGGGAAATACCTGGAAACGGTGAGCAAGGGGAAGACCTCCGAGGCCATAAAGAAGCTCATGGGCCTTGCACCGAAGACGGCCATCATTGAAGTGGATGGAGTGGAAGAGGAGATCCCTGTCTCCCAAGTGCATGTCGGTCACGTGGTGATTGTAAAGCCGGGGGAAAAGATCCCTGTTGATGGTGAAGTTATCCATGGGAGAACGGCCATCGATGAATCGATGCTCACGGGAGAAAGCATGCCCGTTGAAAAAGTCGAGGGTTCAAAGGTAGCGGCAGCCACACTGAACAAGACGGGTTCTATAAAATTCCGGGCAGAGAAGGTGGGAAAGGATACGGCCCTTGCGCAGATCATTAAGCTTGTTGAAGATGCCCAGGGCTCAAAAGCGCCCATCGCCCGAATGGCCGATATTGTTGCAGGGTATTTTACCTGGGGAGTCATTGGGGCTGCTGCAATTGCAGGACTCCTATGGACTATTGCAGGGACGGTCTTCGGTGTTAGCCTTCCGGGCGGAACCTTCGTCTTTGCCCTGACAGTGATGATAGCGGTGCTCATTATCGCCTGCCCCTGCGCCCTGGGGCTTGCCACACCCACATCTATTATGGTCGGTACGGGCAAGGGCGCCGAACTGGGTGTACTGATTAAGGACGCCGCAGCCCTTGAACATTTCAGAAAGATCAACTTTATCGTCTTCGATAAAACAGGGACACTGACAGAAGGCAAGCCCCGCGTTACGGACATCCTTACCTATAATAACTACGATGAAGAGGAGATTTTAAAGATCACCGCCAGCGGTGAAAAGAAGTCGGAACATCCCCTTGCCGAGGCCATCGTCAATGAGGCTGCCCGCCGAAATCTGGAACTCTTCGACGTACATCACTTCAATGCCATCCCCGGTCAGGGCATTGAAATCCATGTTAATAACTCGACCCTCTTCCTTGGAAACAGGAAGCTCATGGATGATAAGAAGATTGAAATGGAGGCCGCAGATAACGATGCGAGCCGCCTTGCCGATGAAGGGAAAACGCCCATGTTTATCGCCAAAGAGGGCAAGCTGGCGGGAATCATTGCCGTTGCCGATGTGTTAAAAGAAAGCAGCGTGCAGGCCATAAAAGAGCTCCACAGGCTCGGGATCAAAGTGGCCATGCTCACCGGGGACAATCGCCAGACGGCAGAAGCCATTGCAAGGTTGGCCGGAATAGACCGCGTCCTGGCCGAAGTGCTCCCTGAAGACAAATCGAATGAAGTAAAAAAGCTCCAGGCCGAGGGCTACACCGTAGCCATGGTAGGCGACGGCATTAACGATGCACCGGCACTGACCCAGTCCGATGTAGGAGTAGCCATCGGGGCAGGCACCGACGTGGCCATGGAATCGGCCAAGATCGTCCTCATGAAAAGCGACCTGCTCGATGTGGTAAGGGCCTATAAACTAAGTGCCGCAACAGTTCGGAACATTAAGCAGAACCTCTTTTGGGCCTTCGGTTACAACACCATCGGTATCCCCATTGCGGCAGGAATACTCTATCCCTTTTCAGGTTTTCTACTAAGCCCCGCCATTGCCGCAGCGGCTATGGCCTTTTCTTCCATCTCTGTTGTAACCAATGCATTGAGATTAAGAAAAGTCAGGTTGTAGTTTTTATTTATTAGAAAGTGGAAAAAGAGACTTTTCCCAGACAATTACAGTTGCACATTTAGCCGCAGGCATTATAATGGTGATCTTTATGGTTAAGTGCAAAGGAGATCTTTTATTTCGATGAAATTGTAGAGACGACTCACCGAGTCGTCTCCCCTGAGACGTTCCACCGAAACGTCTCTACAAAATAAAAGCAGGATTATAAACCAGGCAGATTACATACTTTTTTTAGGGTAAACCAAAAGGAGAAGCAAATGAAAAACCTAACATCAATACTATTCTCAACTATTTTAATGATGGCAGCTTCTACCCATGCCGCCATGGAACACAATCACAACCACAGCGCACACCAGATGGAGCATAAATCCGAGATGAAAATGCCCGAAGGAATGCACATGCACAACATGGACATTGACGGCCACAAAGTGACTTTCCATATTATGGACCAAAAGGCCTTCCGTACCTATATGGATAACATGGGTCACAAAACCCACAAGATGAAAGCGGGAATGACACATTACATTATGATCGATATTGTCGACAAGAACGGAAAAAAAATTAAAAGGGCCAAGGTAAAAATAAAAACCATTGACCCTGCCGGAAAAGCCTCTGAAAAAATCGGTTTCCCCATGATGGGGAGTTTTGGAGCCGAGTTTGACATGACGGTCAAAGGAAAGTATCAGGTGATGACGCTCTTTAAGGTTAAAGACCATAAGCATCATGGTGGGTTCCGGCATGAGATGAAGTGAGTATTGTCAGATATTTATAAAAAAAGGGGCTGTTTTTTTCAGCCCCTTTCTTTTTCTAAAATGCCCGGACTTCCAGTCCCTGCCCCGAAGCACCGGTATAATACAAGCGCACCCTGAGATAATCAGGTCCGACCACGGAAAAGTCATGCCTTGATCTGCTCGTTAAAAACAATCCCTCTACCGTCGTCACCGTCAACGTATACAGGTTCACCATTAACACCGTCTACAAGAATCATCATCGTGTCGATGCGTCCGCCCCCCCTATCGCCACTTAATCCAAATTTCACATTTTTATTAATTATTTCTCAGCTTGTTTCACCATTGCGACCTCACAATATTACGGCCAAATATCCCTGTCTACAGGAAAAATATGTGCTTTGCAGGATTTATCTGTCATTATTTGTATTACGCTGTCTTTAGCTGCATATTAATGATATTTAACTGGATTTCTTATACAAGATGGGGCGGGAGATTACCATAACGATGGGGGGAGGATAATTAAGGGCAAAAGGGGAAAAAGATCCGCTTTTTATGCTCTTTTTCAAAAACCAATAAAAACCCTTGACATCGTATTTTTTTATGAGTAGATTTATGTAAATTTCCACTTTAATTATATTTGATCTTTTGATCGGAATAAAAATATCGGGGTAGAGCGAGGCTTCACCTGGATTTATCAACTGCCGTCAGGTTGGTCTGATAGAATGCTTGTGAACTGATCGCTCCAGGGGTGGGGCATGTCAAAATCTCTTAAAAAATCAAAACATATCCATATTATAAAGCGCTCGTGGGGAACCCACGTTGTGTATCACAGACTTTTTGGTAATCTTACTGTGCTCGATGACAAGGCCGCAATGCTACTGGACCTCTTTGATGATCCTGTGGGCGGGGACGACCTGGCGCTTCTCTTTCAACAATACGGAACATATCTTAATACATTTTACGATATGTATTATCTTGTTGAAGAAAGTAGCGATGAAAGAGAAGAACAAAATCTGGACCTTGAGGAGAGGGCCCGGTCACTTGTTGACGGAAACCTCATCGGCGGTTTGCAGCTCAATATTTCGGATGCCTGCAATTTTGCCTGTTCCTATTGCTTTTGTGATATTGTTGATGAGCGGGGACAAAGACGGACTGAGCTTGCCGATAGCAATGAGAAACTCATGCCTTTTGAAATTGCCGCCAAGGCTATAGACACACTCCTGGCAAAGGTGAAAAATACCGGAAAGCCGGGGCTGGTGATAAAATTCTACGGGCGGGAACCTCTGCTCAATTGGAAAGTTATAGAAAAAATCCTCAACCATTACAATCATGGAGAACATCACGGCGCTCGGATTGCATATGCTATTACAACCAATGCGTCTCAACTTACCCCTGAAATTGCGCAAACCCTTGCTCACTATAAGGTAGGTACAATAGTAAGTATTGACGGCCCGGCAGCATCTAACGACAGATTACGAAGAACGAAAAATACAGGATCAAATACCTTTGATGTTATCCAACAGGGTATTGACTGCCTTAAAAAGGCAGGAGCGCTTCAGGCATTATCAGCGGTAGTTACTGAGGAGAATTTTGATGAATTCGATAACCGTCTCGTCGATTTGGCTGAAAAGCATGGCGTAAAGGAGGTCCAGATACTCCCGGGAGTACAGGGAGATTTTCTTGGTCGTATGGGACCGGAAAAAGTAATCGAAAAACTTTATAATATTTTTGTTTACGGGCGCAGGAAAGGAATTGCCGTAAGTGGTTACTGGCTCAATCCGGTGATTAGTTCCCTTTCCACACATAGATTTCGTTCCACAGGAGAAGTGGTGCGCACGGCTCCAGACAGCTGTGCCGCTACAGGGTATCAAATTAGTGTAGAACCTTCAGGTGACATATTCCCATGCCGTTCCATGTCAATGCATCTGGGACACATCGATGATTTTAAAAAAATGCTTAAAACAGATGCATATAAACATGTGGCTATGCGAACCTACAACAATGTAAAGGCTTGTCATGGTTGTTCTATTGAGGGATTCTGCCAGGGGCCCTGTCCCGGCAACCTGGAGGAGAAATCCAACGACATATACCAATTGGATCCGTTTTTTTGTGATGTTTTTAAAGGAATTCATGAGAAGGTGCTATCTCATTTCGTTACCTTGCCTTCCTATCAATAAACTGAGTCTGTTAGCAGGGGAGAAATGCCGGGGGATGCCTTTTCAAATATAAAGGGAGGTGTGAAAAATGTATTATAATCCTTTTTATGGAGGGGCCTATTTTCCCTGGCCTCAAAGTGTGCCAGGTTGGGCAGGGCCGATTATCGGTTCACCGGTTCTATCCACTGCACCTATCGGCAACCAGGCAAGTGAAACACTCAGAGCGGCGGCCCGTGCAACGCCTGCATTTGATCCTTTTGGATTGGGAGCGGCGGCCCGCGCCACACCTGCATTTGATCCTTTTGGATTGGGAGCGGCGGCCCGCGCCACACCTGCATTTGATCCTTTCGGATTGGGAGCGGCGGCCCGCGCCACACCTGCATTTGATCCTTTCGGATTGGGAGCGGCGGCCCGCGCAACGCCTGCATTTGATCCTTTCGGATTGGGAGCGGCGGCCCGTGCAACGCCTGCATTTGATCCTTTCGGATTGGGAGCGGCGGCCCGCGCAACGCCTGCATTTGATCCTTTCGGATTGGGAGCGGCGGCCCGCGCAACGCCTGCATTTGATCCTTTCG
>JAOUBX010000040.1 GCA_029860075.1 Deltaproteobacteria bacterium
ACTATAAACTTAATGAAACTACGGGAATGGTAAATATATTGTTAACTCTATGAAAAGGCAGCAAGAAAAAAACTTTTTTCTTGCTAATAGATGCGTTTTGCCATTGACAGGGGTACTTCTAATGGGCGACCCCTTATTCGTTCGCTTTGGTTCCGCGCGGGCAGGGAAAGATTGCCCACCCTACCGGGCTAAAGGTAGCGCTTGGTTAGCCAATTTATTTAAATATCTTCTCAATTGCTGTTATATTAAAACCATCCATATGTAACTCTGTTTTTTGTTTATCAAGAAATCTGTAGTTGTTAAGAAATTCATTTATGCCTCTTTTTGTTGATTTATAGTCAACTAGAACTAAAGGATGCTTTTTCATCCCTGAGATTTCTTTATCCCAGTAGGCCGTTTGATAATTACTTGATAGACTGTACATAGTTTGACGTGCATAACTATCATGGTCAGGAAGTGAATATCCAATTATGGACATTCCAAAGTTAGAACCACCAGCTCTACCAAGTCCTCTCCAAAATTCTTCTACTGTGCTCGCATAAAGAATTTTATTAGTAGAAGGTGTCAATATCCAAGGTGTTGCCATAAACATAAGATTTTGTTTATAAAGGTCTTCAATGCGAGAAACCTTGTGTATGTTCAGTAATGGGTCACCTTTGTGCCTTGGCCCATCAACTATTTGAGTGATCCCCCAGTCCTCAACACCGTTAAAAACGGGATCGCTTGGTAAGGTTGACAATCCTTCCTTTTCTCGGAATTTAATATTATCAATAAATCTACTCTTGTCAAACCAATCGATAGACCCATGCATCTTAAGTATCGTTACTTCTTCATTATTATTATCTACAGTTCCAGAAAAACGAGAGACTGAACTGTATCGCGTAGGGAAAAGCCTATATTTTTTACCAACTGCATCAAGAGCACGCTCAAGCAAAACATCATAGTTAAATGTGAGAATATAATCCTGTGGTTGAAGGCGCCTAGCAAATTCTAAATATAATTCAGGAATTGAATCCAATTGTGACATATAACTTGATAGTATTTCTCCAATGAGTGTCTTAATTACTACTTGACCTTCATTTCCGTCATTACTCCATGTATCCGACCCTCTTAATCCAAGATAATGTTCAATATCAAGAAACCCTAAAAACTCTTCGAAATCTATGCCCTCGCGGGTAAGTTCGATACCATCACAATCTCTACGAAATGCAATATATGACTCAATATCATCGTTTAGCTTATCTGCACGTCCCCAGAGATGTTTTGCACGTTTAAGTATTATATCCCAAAGTTCGTAAGCTAATGGAAGACCGGCAGGTTTTGAGAATCCAGCCCCCAGTATTATTACTCTATACTTCAAGTTATCCCTTGAATTCTCAAATACATCACTTGCTTTATCTGGCTAACTTATTATTAGTAGGAATTTCTTCCGAATATCCCAATATGCAGGAAATAATTCCTGCGTATTGGGATATCAGGAATTCTTGTTACTTTATTTTAAATACCCCGCTAAGTTTTCTCTTATGACGAGATTGATACATCAAATCAACTAGCCCGCGTAGGGCGGATTAGCGAAGCGTAATCCACCACATAAGCAAATCAAAACCTCAATCCAACCTGCTGAAAAATTCTGAAGGCGTTATATCCAATCCATTGGGGATTTTTAAAAGCGTATTGATTTTGGGTTCCCCTGTACCTTGTTCCAGCCTAACGATGACACCACTCGATACACCGCTTTCTAAGGCAAGTCGATAAGTACGGAATCCCTTTTCCTTCCATATTTACCACTAATTCCAAAACAAGAATTTCCCAAAAAATCAAAAAAAATCAAATCCACTGTCAGCTGGCAGAGCATTAAAAAAAATTAATGTGTATCATGGCTGTATGGGGTCTGGCAAGTAATAATGTTGGTCGTCAATATCAATAATAAAACCGGATTCCCGCTAGAACAATGCGGGAATGACAACCTTGAGGAACCAGATTCCCGCTAAAACAATGCGGGAATGACAACCTTGAGGAACCGGATTCCCGTTTAAACAATGCGGGAATGACAATTTTGGGAAACCGGATTCTCGCTTAAACAATACGGGAATGACAATTTTTAGGATGTTGCAATTAATGTTGCTAAATCAATAATACAAAAAAGGGAGGTAAAAGAATAATGGTTAAAGAATTTCAGCAGTTGTTAAAGACGATAGAAAAGGGGGAAAGGTCACCTTTTGCCCTGTCTGATTTTGATGTTCTGGGGGAAGACCTGTTTTTGATTAAAACCATCGGTGATCAGTTGATGCTTTATACGGATGTTATAAACGAGTGCGGCGCAGGCAGAAAGGACATTTATATTCATATCTCTTTAGATACTTTATGGGGAATGGGGCAGATGTTGAAAAGGCTTACGGAACAGATTGATGAGAAGATAGACGTGCTTGATCATAAATTTGATTTGCTTATGTGTGATGATGAGCCTGAAAAGAAAGAGAGTTAGAAGGTTTTTATTGGATGGGATAAGATCAAATGATTAAAAGATTATTTTTAGACGGGATTAACAGGATTGACAGGATAAGGTCAAATGATAAAAAAGGATTTTACAATCCGGTAAATCCTGTTGATCCTGTCAGAAAAATGCTTTAAGGTTTTGGCCCTTTTTTGCACAGCAATTTGGCGGATTACGCTTCGCTAATCACGCCCTACGTGGCTGTTAAAGAAATATTTGGGGTTTTAGCCTTTTTAGTGCGGATATTTATATTTTCGGGTGTTGACTGAAAGATTAAAAGATTATTTTTAGACGGGATTAACGGGATTTACAGGATAAGGTCAAATGATAAAAAAGGGTTTTTAAAAATCCTGTCAATCCTGTTAATCCTGTCAGAAAAAATGTTTTAGGTTTTTGGCCTTTTTTTCGCACAGTATTTTGGCGGATTACGCTTCGCTAATCACTCACTATGTGGCTGTCGTGTTCCAGTCCGGATCTTGAGATTAAATCCCTGTAAACACTTACTTTACCTGCACGCGAAAACGGAGGGCGAAGGTGGTATGTGAAGTGATACCGAGTGTCTGGTTTACCTGTCCCACAACGGCTCCGATAGTGATGTTGTCTATATCTGCCAGCCCTCCCGTATCGATGGCCGATGCCGCGTCGGCGACGCTGACAGCGTCGGTCAGGGTTTGCCCGCTTCCCGCAGGATCGGTAGCGGTAAAGATTTGAAGATCGGTGGCAAGGTCGGTGGGGGGTAAAAGGATGCTTGTACGGCTGAGACTTCCAGCGATATACAGGAAGGCTGTTTCGTCCAGCACGTCGGAAACCCTTACATCGGTTACGTCAACGGGGAAGGTATTTTTTACATAAATAAGAAAAACGAGGGTGGAACCGGTCGGTACCGTTGCGGGGGAGGGTAGGGGGGCTGATCCTGTAGTCTCCCAGACCTGTTTGACTATAATAAGGGGAAACCAGTCGATGGTATTACCGCCGTCAACAGAGTTTGCAGGATTAATCGGTATATGGGCGGCGCCGGAGCCTGATGCATCGGAATCCTGCACTTGCAAATAGGCCATATCTTTTGCTCCCCCGGCGTTGAGCTGAAAGTTCCACCGTGTTCCCGCCAGACTTGACTGAAGCGTTAAGAGGTTGCCTGCCTGCCCTTTGAGTGTTGCCGTACCGTCGATTGTTGTGGTAGCGCCGGCAGTAAAGGTTAGCGTATCTGCCGCTAATACCGTTTTTGTAAGATTGAAAAAATTCATCGGGCCCGATAAGGTCTGGCCGCTTCCGGTGAGGGTCACTGTGCCGTTTTGAGGGAGGAAGGATGCACCGTTGGAAAAATTGCCTCCCACGTTAATTGCAAAATTGGATGCCGACACATCCAGCGTTCCGCTGGAAAGGGTGAGATCGTTGAGGATGTTGAGGGCGGAACCGAGGGTCAGTGTCTGGGAGTTTCCAATATTGTTGATGATATTATAATAGGAAGAGGCTCCCGCTGTGAAGAGGGCGGAAGAGGAGATGAATTCCACAGTCGACAGGCCGGGCTGGAATGTACCTGCCGCCGCGTTCCAGTCGAGGGCGACGGTAAAAGTGTTTGCACCGCCTGCAATGGTGCCGGATATATTAACTGTATCGACGCTTACGTTGCCATTTGGTGCGTAGGTGTGGCCCGGGGGGACAAAAAGTTCGTTACCTGGAGTAATGGTTATATCGGTGACTGCAAGGGAGTATTCGATATCAGGATCGCTATAGGCGCCAAGGGCGGTGCCCATATCCGTGTTGGTGAGTCCACTACCCCAGTCGTTTCGCGGGGTAATATAATTGTTGTAGATATTCAAGTCTGTATAGTTGACCGTATCGAGGAGAGAGATGGTTGTACCCTGAATGCCCCCGCCGTCGATATAAAGGAGCGCTGCATCGCCGGGGATGAGGTCCGTTGTAATGAGATAGTCGCCATTGAGATCTGTGACGTCGCTCCCTCTGGCGCTGCCGTTGACAACAAGCTGGATGGTGAGACCGGCCCCGGCGGGCGTGATTCCCAGATCAAGGAAGACCCTGCCCGAAAGGCTATAGGGTGAAAACCAATCGATTGTATTGCCGCCGTTAACCGAATTGAGCGGCGAAATCGGCTTTTTTGTCGCATCTGAGCCGGAGGCGTCTGAGTCGCTTACCTCTGTATAGTCCATATCCTTTACGGATGTTGCCGTCAGGTTAAAATTCCACCGACTGCCTGCCAGGGAAGAGGCGATAGTAAGCAGGTTGCCTGCCGACCCTTTAAGTGTTGCCGTGCCCGTCACGGTAGTTGTGGACGCGGCGGTAATATAGAGTGTATCGGCGCTGGTGACGGTCTTGCTGATATTGTAAAAAGTGGTGTCTCCCGAGATCGTCTGCCCCGAACCGGTGAGGACGACTGTGCCGTTCCTTGCGTCGAACGTGTCTCCGTTGGAAAAGTTACCTCCAACGGAGACAGTGTAATTGGCGGCGGAAACATCCAGTGTTCCATTGGAAAGGGTCAGGTCGTTGAGGATCGTCAGGTTGGAAGCCAGGGTTAGTGTGGCAGCATTTGCGATGGCATTTTCTACATTGTAATAGGAAGAGGCGCCGGGGGTGAAGGTGGCTGAATCCAGGATAAAACGGAGGGTGGAAGTGCCCGCTTCGAAGAGACCGGTGGCGGCATCCCAATGTCCTTCGACGGTGATAATATTTGCCCCTCCCCGGAAAGTGCCGAGAATTTTCACATCTTCTGCCGATACGTTTCCACCGGGTTCAAAGATCTCCCCCGGCGGAATATAGATTTCCACATTGGCGTCGACTGTTAGATTTCCAGCAGTAATATCATAGAGGATTTTTGGGTCGTTAAAGGCGCCCAGCGCCTGATCCATATGGGCAATGGTAAGTTGTCCCGCATCTTCACGGCGGAGAATGATATGGTCGCCATAAAGATCGAATCCGGCAAGATTGGAACCGTCTGAAACACTGACTGTTGTTGCATTAAAGCCTCCCCCATCGATAAAGGCGAGAAAGGCGTCTCCGGCAGCAAGACTTACGGGATGAGTATAATCGCCATTAACGTCGGTATTGACAAAGCCTGTATCGACGCCGTTGAGGATCACTCTGATACGGTTGTTAGCACCGGCGCGTGTGAGCCCCTCATCGAGATAAACCGTTCCCGACAGGGTGGCAGCGGCAATAACAGGCATTCCCCAGGTGAGGAGGCTGAATATAAGAAGGGCCGCCTTTTTTGCTCCCCTTTGAGGCCTCTTCATTTTTTCGAAGCGGTTCAGCTTCCTTCCTTCATTCTCGGTTCTTCTCCCGCCACGCAGGTCCGGTTGCGGCCCTGACGCTTGGCCTCCTGTACCAATTGGGCGACCTCTTCGATGAGGGTCTCCTTGCTGTCGCCATCTTCGGGGAAGGTGGATACGCCGATACTTACTGTAATCTCTCCCGCTTGCAGTTGGCTCGCTGCCGGAAAGGCATATTCGGCAATCCGGTTGCGGTATCTTTCTGCAAGATGCCTGGCGCCCTCTTTCGGTGTTTCGGGGAGAAGAATAACAAATTCCTGGCCGCCGTAACGGGCTATGATATCGCAAGCTCTCTTTCCCTCGGAGAGCATGTCGGACATTACACGAAGCACTTCATCTCCCGTTGCATGGCCGTAAAAATTGTTGAATTCTCCGAACTTGTCGATATCGATGAGGAGGAGAGAAAAAAATTCGCTGTACCTGAAGGAACGTGCCGTTTCCTTGGCCAGCACTTCCTGGAAGTGCCGGTGGTTGTAGAGGCCCGTCAGGCTGTCCCGCAATTCCGCTTCGTCGAGAAGCTTTGCCGTATCCTCGAGTTTTTCGCTGCTTGATTTAAGCATCTCCGACAAAGCCATGTTGTCCATTACGAGACGAACCTTTTCGGCGGCGCGGTCAAGCACTTTTATGACGAGCCGAAAATCTTCCACGGGCTTCATGATGAAGTCATAGGCGCCCGCCCGTATGGCCGAGATAGCCGATTCGAGAGAATCGGGAACGGTAGCTATGATGACTTCAATATGGGGTGCTTTATTTTTGACATGTTCCAGTATGGCCAGACCATCCATCTTTTCAAAGCGGATGTCCGAGATGATGAGGTGACAGGCTCCTGAATCGATAAACTCCAGCGCCCTCTCTACCGATGTTGATTCCGTCATCCTGTAACCGAGATCATTCCCTATTTTTGAAAAGAAGGCCCTCATATTTTCATCTTCATCGACAACGAGTATTTGGATCTCTTTTTCCTCTTCTTTACTTTCCATGACCTCCACCCTTTAATAATAAATATTATTGCGCCTTATGTTTTGCTCCCGGCGCAAGCCAGACCCTGTTCCGGCCGTTACGTTTGGCCTCATAGAGCGCCTTGTCGGCTTCATTAACGAGGAGACCGCTATCATCGCCATCCTCTGGATAAGCGGCGACCCCTATGCTTACTGTTACCTGTCTGTTCGGGAAGGGGTGCTCCTCAATATACTTGCGTATCTTTTCCGCCGCCTTTTGCGCTTCTTCCTTACCCATTTCCGGCAGGAGAATGACAAACTCTTCCCCTCCGTAACGGGCCACGAAGTCGGCGCCCCGCACATGGCTTGAAATAAGTTTGCCAAAGGCTTTCAGCAGGGTGTCCCCCTCGGGGTGTCCGTAGGTATCGTTATATAGCTTGAAGTGATCGATATCCAGGAGAATAATGGACAGGAGGTGATGGTATCGTCTCGCACGTTCCATTTCATGGCGGAGTGTTTCCTGGAAAGAGCGGTGATTGTAAAGGCCCGTGAGACCATCTTTGAGGGCAAGCTCTTTCAGGGCGTCATTCATACGTTTCAGTTCCTCGTTTGTTCCCTTGAGATCTTGAATAAGCGCCTTTTTTTCCAGTTCCAGGGATATTTTCTCCAGAGCGTGTTTGGCAATATTGCGGATTACGTGGATATCTTCGAAGGGTTTGACAACGTAGTCGTAAGCGCCGTTTCTAAGGGCTTCGATGGCCGTCTCCATGGAGGCGTAGCTGGTCATGATTACCACCTGTGTATTTGGGTCGCGCCTTTTGATTTCTTTTAGAAGTTCAAGGCCGCTCATGCCGGGCATGCGGATATCTGAGATGACCAGGTGATAGGTATTTTTTTCGAAAAGAGATAAGGCTTCTTCAGCGCTTGCCGCCGTATCTACAAGGTAGCCATAATTATTGAGAACCTGGGAAATGATACCTGTAAGGCTCTCTTCGTCATCGACGACGAGAATGTGCGCAATTTCCCCCACAATTGCCTCCTGCTTTCAAATAAATTGCTATTTCAGATTCTTCTCCAAAGCTTGGTAAATACCACAATGTATCCTGTGAGTATCCCTTGTCTCCCTCTTTGACAAAGGGGAACCAGAGCAACTGAGTAGAGACGTAAAATCTCTATTGAGTGTCTTCCGCCAACTTCGGCATAAGAACTATATTCTAAAAGCTATAGCAGCCGGAAATCGCTTTGTCAAATGACGAAGAAAACAGGGGCTGACATCTTCAGGCCTCCTGAACGGCCTCATTGTTTTTTGGCGATGTTTCGCTCTTAATAGCCGGCAGGGTAAGGATGAATGTTGTCCCCTGGCCGGGGGGGCTCTCTACCCGGATCGTTCCTTCATGGTCTTTAATGATACCGTAACTGACGGAAAGGCCGAGGCCCGTACCGCGCCCTGCCGTTTTGGTTGTAAAGAAGGGATCGAAAATCCTGGCCTGCACCTCTTCCGTTATTCCCGGGCCTGTATCTTCCACGATGATCTCGATGGTGTCGGGTCCCTTTAGGCGCGTTGAGATGCTGACCTTCCCCGGCTCATCTTTCATTGCCTGCTGGGCATTAATAAGCAGGTTCATGAGCACTTGCTGAAGCTGGTTTGCGTTTCCCGATATTTTGGGCAGGCCATGGGCAAGTTCACTTTCGATTTTTATCCTGTGGATGGTCAGCTGGTGGTCTATGATCCTGATGGTCTCTTCCACTACGAGATTGACCGATAAGGGGGCTTTTTCCATCTTTTCCTGTCTGGCAAACTTCATCAGGTTATCAATGATTGATTTGCAGCGCTTTGTTTCTTTTTCGATAATGCAGAGGTTTTCATAAAGAGTGCTCCCCTGTGGAGCCTCCTCCTTGGAAAACTGTGCATAACCGAGAATACCGGCCAGCGGGTTTTTCACCTCATGGGCGATGCCTGCGCTCAGCTGTCCGAAGGCGGACATTTTTTCCGATTGAACGAGCGCTTCGTTCGCCTTTCCCAGCGCCACTTCCCTGCTATCAAGTTCAGAAGTCATTTGATTAAATGAATAGGAAAGGGTGCCGATCTCGTCTCTCGACCTTATGTCGACGCGAACGTCGAAGTCGCCTTGCCCGACTGCTTCGGCTGCCCGGGAGAGTATTTCAAGGGGTCTGGTAATCTTCCGCGCGCCGAAAAAGCTGATAAATACGGCGGTAATAAGGAGTGCGAAGGATATTAGCATCAGGTCGGCAAGGAGTTCCCGGGCTGTAAGGTAGGCGGCAGATTTCGATATTTCGACGCCTGAAAGGAGGTTCCCCAATCCGAGCGGCGCAAAGGCCCCTACCGTCAGGTCTCCTTCCTTATCATATTCGAGCCCCGTTCCTCCTCTCTTATGGGTAAAGAGACCCTCCAGATCTGGCAGCCATGCTGCGACGGTATGTTTGACGACCTTTTCAGTATCGCTGTGCGCCAGGATAGTTCCCTTTCTGTCGATAATAAATAAATCGAATGCAGCCGTTCTGCGGGTCAGGTGAAAGAGGGATTCCGCTTTGATGAGTCCCGTTATGACCCTTTCTTTGCCCCCTTTTTTTTCAGGAGGCAGGGAGAAGGCAAGACGGAAAAGGGGAAGCCTTTTTGAGAGTGTACCGTTTTCTATATGAAAGGCCCCGGAACGTATTTCGTCGAGTGGAAGGGGGTGTTTTAGCCGGTAGGCATTAATGTCTTGTTTTTTGAGACCGGCCTTGCGCAGCGTTTCCGCTTCATAAATGCTTGTCTGCCGATTTTTGCCGCCTGACTCATCAATGGCAGTAACGGCAAAAATCTCATCGAAATTTTCAAAATACTTTTTTATCAGTTCCTCTTTCCTGCTTAATGATATATCCCGTCTGTAGATAAGGTCGGCAAAAACCCTTAACTGTTTTTCATATTCCTTGAGAAGATGGGATGATCCTTCCGCTGTATGAACGGCAATGATCGTAGCGAGGTCTCTTATGTAACCCGTCTTATCGTCATGGAAAAGCCTGGCCATGGTAAAAGTAATAATGCCGACGACAAGGGTAACCACAAGGAGGAGTGAAGCGAGTATCTTAAGGTGTATGGGGAAATAGAGCCTCTTTTGCATAGTGCGCCCTTTCTACAGCTTTACGTTCACCGTTTTGGAACGGTAAGTTGAATTCCCTGCCTTATCGACGGCTTCGACAACGATGACGTTAACCCCTTCCCTGAGATCAAGCATTAGGGTGAACCGCCCGTCACTGCCGGCCCTGATCTTTTCTTCGCCTGAATAGATGGTGATTCCAGGTTCCGTCGTTCCTTCCAGTGCCAGGCTTTTTTCCTGAATGATTTCCTTTGGAAAGTGGACCTCAAGGGAGGGCGCCTTATTATCCCGGATTATGTGAAAGGATTCCGCCCGGCTGAAATCACTCTCGTAGTTTCCTTCGAGCCGGCTTGCCTTCCAGTAATAAAGGCCCTTACGAAGATTGCCATGGGTAAAATGTTTTTCCGAGATCCGCTCATCAACGAGAATATCCCTGAAATGGGGGTCACGGGCCAGCATAAAGCGCGTTTTTCCTCCCTTTTCCGTTCGCCATGAAAAGTTGACTTTGGGGGGAAGGTCCCGGAAATAAAAGGCTTTTCCTTTCATAGGGGAGAGGATTCTCGGTTTTTCAGGAAGGGGCCTCACCTTTCCCATCCCTTCTCCCGGACCGAGGAGAGCCGTTTCGTTTTTTTTCAAGGCAATGGTCGCTTCTCCTGCCATCATTTCTACTTCCCCCTTCAGGACGGAAAGGGTAGATGACTTGTCGGCATTTATCTTTAGCCTGAAATCAGTTTCACCGCCGCCGGGGGCGGTTGCCGCCACCCTGATCTTCCCCCCCGGCGCCGCAATCTCCATCTGCACGGGCACTCCCCCGGAGGAACGTACCCTCCCTCTCATTTCACCATCCACCATAACGAGAAAGGACCGTTTTTCTTTCAGTGCCGGGTCTTCTTCGAAAAGACTGATGATGATAAGAGAGTTTTCGCCAAGAAAGAGCCGGCTATTTTCATCGAAGGCCACTTCAGCTGAAGATCGCTTGAAGGTCTGGACGGCATCCCGGTCAAAAAGCAACAGCCCTTCGCTTGCTTCCTGCCAGGCGATATGGTTTGCTTTTTTGTTCTTCACCGTACGATAGATCTTTGCCAGAGTTGCGTGAAGGGGTTGAGTTCCCCCGGAAAGGCTCTCCTCTTCTTCTGTTGATGCTTCCATTTCCTCTTCATTTTGCTCTTTCCCCGCCAGCAGGAGACCGAGTCCTCCGCCAACAGGGAAAACCCGGTTCATAATGACAAGCAAAATCCCAAAAAAAAGGAATACCAGTATGAGGGCCGTTATGATCTCAAGAAAGTTTTTGCCTGTACGATCTATCCTCTCGTCCGTCATGTGTCAATCCTCATTAAGGAAAAATCTTTTCTTTTCTTGCCACGACTGCATCAGAAGGCGGCTTGCAGTCTCACAAAGGGGCCTTCCACGGAATAACTGTTGTCGGAAAATTCATTGTCCGAGAAATCGGTAAAATTATACCCCACCCCCATACGAAGGTGTTCTACGGCCTCCCAGCTTAGTTCAGCCAGCCATCCCTTCCGCTCGTCTTTTGCCTCTTTCTGCCTGAGTGTCCGGTATTCCGTCCCCATGTCGATTGTTTTTGTAATGTGCAGATTAATACGGTGAATGGAGAGGAGCGTCTCTGTTTTTACTTCCTCCCTGTTGCCGACTTTTTCCCACCTTCTCTTTATTGCTTCCTTCTCGACCCATTCAAAATAGCGATTCAGTTCCAGGGACCAAGCGGCGGACAAAACCTCTGTATCGTTTATCTGCTTTTCCGGGTCCCATTGGTTCGTCTGTCTTTCATCCTTAAGACGGGTATAGCGCATGAGGGCATTGAAGCGGTCACTCTCAACGGGGCGATAGGCTATGCCCGCACTGCTTTCCCTGAAACCGGCAATCCTTGTGTCAAGTGCCCGGTCCCTCGTTTCACTCCAGCGATAATCGGCGAGAAAAGTAAAGTCGGGGGTGAGTCTGAACTCGATATGATTACTGGTCAGGTATTGGTTTTGCGACAGCCCTCCCCCTTCACGGGTCATACCGTTTTTCGTGGAGACTTTCAGCCCCCCTGACTTTGAATAATAAAGATGGGCCCACAAACTGTATCGTTTTATGGGAGCACTGTCGCTTTCGATTTCCGAGCGCTCACCGGAAAAAAGCAGTTTGAAGCCCTTTGCCGGCTTCCAGCTTTTTTCCGCACCGACAAGCGATATATTCCGTCCTTTGCTGTCCAGTTCCGCCCACTGGTATTCCGTGTAGATGCGGGTTGATGGGTTTACTTTCTCCTCGGCGCCGACAATGGTCGAGTTCATCCTGCCTGCCCGGTCTTCTATGAGCCGTTTTGTCAGGTAGGCTTTTCCTTCGCCCATGTTCAACACTGCTCCCCCCTCATAGGCGCTCCCTGCTGAACCTTTTGTTCCGCTGCCGGATAATGTCACTTTCTCCATTACCCTGTAGTCGAAGCCTGCAGAGGTCTGGTCGTTTTGCGGACCGTCCATGGTCAGCTGCTGTTCCAGGTAGGTTTTCAGGTCTTTTGTCAATTCATTTTCAAGTCTCAGCGCTCCCTCTTGCCTGTCCTCGTCTTTGCCTCCGGCCCCGGCCTTTGCCCTGTCCGAGAAATATTCCGTTGTCAGATTCCATGACTTCCTTTTGTGGAGCCATTGGAGTGTCAGTTGGTCCCTTTTGTCAATTCCCGTCGAGGGTACTGCTTCTGTCCTTCTGGAGCGGTCGAAACGGCCCGTAATATAGTCACGGTCTGTCAGTTCCAGACTGCCCTTGATGCCGAACTTACTTGTTCCCCTTTCGGCAGATGTATCGGCCGAGATAAAGTCTTCCTCCACTTTCCTTATGTATGTGCCTAGTGAAAAATGCCTGTCAGAGCCGTTTTCCCCACCTCCCCCGGTTTGGGCCGTTATTTTCCATGCCTGCCCTTCCTTTCCGGCGCCGGGAAGGTCGTCGGTGAAGGTCATACCGCCGTCGCGGCTTGAGGCAGTAAAAGTGTTTGCTCCCTCGCTTTGTGCTATTTCAGCTGTGAGCTTCGTTTTTTCTCCCATACGCAGGCTTGTATTGAGCCCCTTCAACTCATACCGCCCGAGCTTAAGTTCATCCTTTATTAAAGTGCCTCCCAGGGCAAGGTGGTCTCCTAACTGTTTCTGTGCCTGTATTCCAAGGGCTGTTTTTTCAAAACTGTCGACACGGCTTTCATAATTCACCTCGATATAGACGGGGTTGCCTGCCGGCGGATTGCTGTCGACAAGGCGAGTATCGGCTGATACGGTTGATATTGGGCCGTTAAAGAGGAGACGCCCCTCTTCATATTTTATGCGGTAGTCAATATTTTGCTGCCGGGGACTTCGAGAGAGGACAAGACCTGTATTTTTGTCCCTGACGACAATGGTGACCTGTTCACTTCCTTCAATAATCTCCCTTCGGCTCAGGTAATAGAGGGCGCTCCCTGTTGCCCGGAACTCATCCCGTACAGGAACCTGCCTTACCCCTGCGCCGAAAAGCAGTATCTTCGTGTCGGGATCACCGTAGCGTGATTTGCTCGCTGACTGGTAGATAAAGCGCCCGCCGAAAAGGGTTCGCCGGTAGGAAGTGAGTTCATTTTTTCCCTCATCGAGTGGATAGTTGCCTATTAGAAAATCGACTTCATCACTTTTTATGGCGAGATAAAACTTTCCCTGGCTCGGGTTGTCGTAAACAGGTTCTGCTGTATCCCCGTATACAGGGTAGAGTTTGTCGGCATCGAGATTGGTAAAGAAGCGGTCATTTTCACTCTCGTCAAGGTCATTAAAGAGACGTTCGAATTTGCGGGTATCCGAATCGAAGGCAGAGCTTATAAGATACTTTCCGGCAATCATCCCCTTCAGGTAGTAGGCGAGGCGACCCTCGGTATAGTATTCTCTATCCTCTGACATTCCCGCTCCTTCCAGATTCCCTTTAGCCGTCAGCTTTCCCATCTTGCCGTCGGCAAAGGCGAGAAAGAAGAGCTTTGTCTGGGGCACATTCACTTCCCGCTGCAAGGTTCCGCTGTTTCCGGCTTCGTCTTCCACGCGAAAGTCGAGTGTACTTTTTCCTGCCGGCAGACGGACGAGGGTGGAAAAGTAGCCATTCCTTTCAACAGGAACAGTCTTTCCGTTAAGATAAACACGGTTTCCGGGAGCTGTTTTTCCCGAGAGGTTAAGAATGTCCTTTTCCAGAAAAGCACCGGGAGGTGGAAAATTGACGGTCAGTTGAGGTATTTTTTTAACGACAATGACGGGCAGACCGTCTTCATCCCTATCTGAAACGGTGACGATGAGATCGGCCACCCTCCGTACTCCTTCGCTGTTACTCAATATAAGGCCGAACCTGTTTTCCCCATTTTCCAGTAACAAGTCCTTCCGGAAACGTCCCTCCCATGAGACGGGAACGAATATGCCGTCAAGGTAGAGCTCGTTTCCAGCCTCCGTTCGCCCCTCTATGGTGTATTGGAAAGTCTCGCTTCCCGGGATTTCAACGGCCCTTCTTTCCGGCGTGGGGGGCGCCGAAATTTCAAGGGAAGGGAGCATTAGCGTCAGATTGATCGATTTACCCTGGCTATTTAACGCTTCAATGACGAGCGCTTCCCCTTCGGGAATGTCAATATTGCCTCTAAAACGGCCCCCATTTTCCAATTGAAGTGCATCGCTATTAATCTTGAGGAAGGGGGCTGTCCTGTACTGGTCATAGAGTTTGGAGCGGTCTACCTCCTGGAAGGTCCCCTTAATCTCGACACGCCTGTTTATTTCGCGTCCTTCAGGGGTTTTATTGTCTGCAATAGGGCGTGTTTCACCATAGGAAAGGGCAAAGAGTCTCTTTTTATCGATACCCTCATCGTTAATAAGATAGTTACGGGCGCTTTCCGCTCTTTTTTCAGAAAGCCTCAGATTGACGGCAGCACTGCCCATTGAATCAGAGTGCCCCTCGATAAAGACCTTCTCGCCGGGATATTTCTTGATCAGTTCCGCTGCTTTTTTGAGCACCTCCTTTGCCTCGTTGCTCAATTTTGCAGAGCCCGTGCCAAAAGCGCTCCCTCTCAGTTTCAGGGATATGGCCGATATACGGTTAACTCCGAAGAAACGTCTCGCAGTTCTGGAAGCACTGCCGTCTTTATAGGAAAGCGTCATCTGGTATTGATAGATCTTCCCCCCCTGCGGAAGGCTTCCATGTGAGGTCATGCCGTCCCATTCAATGACTGGCGGAGGATTTTCTCTTCCTTCCCGGGAATGGACGATGGCCCCTGCGTCGTCCCAGATTGTAAAGAACCATCTTTCCGGGGTATTTGAACCTTCGATATTGACTTTAAAGCGGACCGGTTCCTTTAATTCCCCCCCTTTGATCTCCATAATGTCAGACAGTCTGCCATGGCGCATGAGAACATCACTGGTGGAGAAAGGAAGAGGTTGACCGTTTACAAGGAGGGTGAAACTTTCCACGTTTCCGATGATCTGGACGGGGCGGGGAATGGTTTCACGCCTTATGGAAAGCCCTTCCACGGCAGGGCTGCCGATGGTTTCGCTTTCCGTTGTGAAACGGACACCGAAGTTGGCTTTGGCTATAAGACCCTCGGTGAGGGTCACTATCTTTGTCTCCCCGGTCGTTGTAACGGCGGCACCGGGCAGGGTCTGGAGATTGATTTTCAGTAGGCGTTGTCCGGGGCGTAAAGCGGGAAAATGATAACGGCCATAGTCGTCAGTCATGATGTAGGTGCCGTCATCAAGGGCGACCATGGCCCCGCTCACTCCCTCTTCCCCTTTATCCTGCCATCGGTTCCCGTTTTTATCGTGGAAGACTTTTCCGATAATAGTGCCCACGTCGAGATAAGGGTCGGCGACGACGGCCACCTCTGCCTCATCCTTATTGGAGACGTAACAGGTGGAGCAGACGTCTGTTGCAACAGCCCCATTGATATACTTGCCGGGAAGGGCGCCGGAACCAATGATTGTCTGGTAGGAAAGGGTCATAAAACCGGCTTCTCCCGGATCGGCCCTGCCGTTACCGTTTGTGTCCAGAAGGGCGGGAATGGCCCCCGTTGAAAAAAGGAGCGGTTTGTTTCCGGCAGGATCGGCAAGCTTGACTCCATTTAGACGGGTGCTCCCTTTCAAATACTTGAAGTTTGGAGGCAAAGGATCAACGACAGTGACCAGCGGCAGTATGTCGGGGGAGCTGTTGGCCAGGGTCACTGTATAGGTCACCACTTCCCCTATACTTGCCTCCCTTTTATTAGCTTCTTTTGTCAGGATCAGGACCTCACCCTTTGTAAAATAGACGGTGGGCTGAGTTGTGAGGGTGATACTGTCAGTGACATCTGTTGCCGTCAGGGTGGCCACGCCCACTGTGTTTGATCGTATGGTGGCGACGGCCCTTCCCAGTATATCGGTGGGACCTGCCGGTTGTACGATGATATCGGCAATCCCCCTGTCAGAGGAGATAGTCATCGTTTTACCGGCTACGGGTTGACCGGCACCGTCACGCAAGGTTACTGTAATAGTCGCTATCTCTATGCCGTCTGCCGTGAGAACAGTGGGATTAACAGTAACGGTGGACAGCGTACCGGAAAGGGGAGCCATGAGATTTACAGTCACGCTGTTGCTGTCTGTATTGTCACCGTCGGCATTTCCTGCTGCCGTCGGCGTTGCGATGACAGGCGTCGACAGGTCATCAACAGTAGAAGTAACATCACCGTTTCCGGCAACTCCCGGCAGGTCAGCGGAAAAGACGGTACTTATAACACTGCCTGTCAACATGATCTTGTCTCCGAAAATAATCGTTATTGTTTGACCGGCTACAGTGGCACAGTATTCGCCTGCTGCCACGGCCGGGCAGGCGACTCCCGGATTTTTCGGACTTCCGTCGATAGAAAAGTTGCTTACCGCCAGATTCATATAACCGGGAGGAGAGGTGATGGTCAGTGCATTGACGCCTGTATCACCGCTTACTGCGTTGATGACGGGACTTATGTCATAGGTGAAGACGGCGCCTGTAGTACCGGCCAGGTACAGGGGCGGATCAATCTCTGCGAGGGCCGATGTGGCAGCCCCGGAACTGCTGGTCACCGTTACCGGTCCCGATGGATTGAGCAGGGTAGAGCTTCCCGCATCGACTGCCTCGTTTACTCCCGTTCCTGCCAGGAGGAAGCCGGGAAAAGAGAGTACTATCCAAAGACAGACTACCGGAGGTAAAAGCGTCTGAAATAAAGCTTTCAGTGATATTTTTATCCTGAAAAGCAAAATTAGCCCCCACCTTTTTTGTTGTGCCGCAGATTAGTTCTTAAAGGCCCGGAAGAGGATGGCAAAAGTCCTGTTTGCCGGAATATTTACCGTGTCGTTATCCGGTGCCAGCGTATCCCCTCCGACAAGGAGGTTATCCGGGCTTGCAGCGGTATCGATCCCTGCAAACTCATTGACGGCAAGGCTTCCGTCAAAGGCGTCTGTCTGCACTGTTCCCGTCGTATCAATGGCGGTAAAGATGGCTGCTACCGTTGCTGTATCGAACTGGGAGGCGTCATACATTATCGATCCTGCAATATAAGTAAATTCAACGTCATCGAGCAGATCCTGGAACCTGATGTTTGTTGCCGCAACGATTGAGGTGTTGCGCAGATAAATGATGAATTTTAATTCCGTGCCTGTGCCGACTGCGACAGAAGTGGCGCTGCTGTTGCAATTTGCATCGGCAGGAGAACTGGCAAGGCAGTTTCCGGCCAGATCGAAGACGGCTTTGACAAGTTGAAGATTAGTTGACAGTACCGTAACGATTCCCGAGTTGACGAGTGGAATATCTCCACCTCCGGGATAAGTGGCTTCATTGGTAGCCGCATTGGAATTTGTGGGAAGAAGGATGATAAGAAGGGCCAGCATTTTAACTGCCGCCGGGACAGGAATATTTTTTTTCATAACAACCTCTCAAAAAAATTTATTGTTATAATAATTTAAGCATAATAAATCGATGAATGCGCGACAGATGTTGGTTTTTTATTATTTTTAAATGAATGTTAAGCTTTTTTATTCTTAACATCTTTTATGGGATAAAAGTGGTAAAAATGGAGGCGTAATCCTTGGAAGGGTCCTTTGATTCAGTAGTGTCCGGTCAGGAGTTTGCAGAAAATTAAGAATTCCTCCCCCTTCAAGGGTCTCCATGCCCCTTGAGGGTAGAGGGTTGGGGTGGGATGGGTTCACATGGAAATGGTATCAAAAAAATAACCCATTCCCCTCCTGGCCTCCCCTTAGTAAGGGGAGGAACTTATCATCCCCTCCTTGCCAGGGAGGTCAGAACTCCGTGATTACCAGGCAATAAGATCAAATAATTAAAAAAGAGTTTTAAAATCCTTCAACAGTCTTTCCAGTTTTCCCGCAAACTTTTCCCGGTCCCGGTGACTGATTTTTCCAGGCCCCTTTGTCTTCCCTCCGCTTCTGCGGATCTTTTTGGCAATATGCCTTGCCAGCAGTCTGCCGTCGATAGTTTCTTTACGGTAGGGATTGCCCCTTGCGTCGATTGCAATCCCCCCTTTTCCGATGACGAGTGCGGCAAGGCCCGTATCGCCGGTGAGTACCAGGTCGCCGGTTTTCATATGATTGAGAATGGCAAAGTCGGCGGCGTCCATACCGTCGGAAACCTCGATGATTTGAAGCCCTTCAATTTCATCGAGGCGGCCCAGGTTCTGCGTCATATTGCCGGCGGCAACGATTCCAATGCCGACGTTCCCGGCAACCTCTATTGCCGCTTTAAGGTGAGGGAAGCCGTCTGCATCGATAAAGAGTTTTCTGCTCTCCTGATTTTTATCACTTTTTGTCATGGTCTGCTTGCATGTCTCATTTTTACCCCCGCCTTCCCATGCAGTAGTCGCACATTTCGAGAGGTTGTCCCTCTCTGCTGCCAAGGCGGTAGACAGTGAGACCCTTGCAGCCGAGATGGTGGGCCATAATGATAGCTTCTTTTACGTCTTCCACTTTTGCATGAGGAGGGAAGTTGATTGTTTTCGATACGGCGTTGTCCGTATGGCGCTGGAAGGCGGTCTGCATCTTTATGTGCCGTTCGCAGTCCATATCGACAGCCGTTATGAGCAATCTTTTAAGCGCCTGGGGAATCTCATCTATCGCACTTATGCTTCCTTTGGCTTTTATTTTTTCGATAAGGGCAGGGGAATAAAATCCGCCTGATTTTGCTGCTTCCAGAAAATGGGGATGCACATAGGAAAGCTTCGTGTTTTCCATGGCCTTTCTTTTATAAGCCACAGCAAAGAGCGGCTCTATACCGCTTGAACAATCTGCAATGAGAGAAATTGTTCCTGTGGGGGCAATGGTTGTTACTGTGGCATTTCTGAGAGGGGGGTCATTTCTTTTGGCGTAGATGCTCCCGGCGAAATTTGGAAAAGCCCCGCGCTGCCGGGCCAGTTCTTGTGAAGCCTTTTTAGCTTCCTTATCGATAAATGACATAATTTCTTCCCCCTTTTGAACCGCTTTGGCCGAATTATAGGGAATGCCAAGTAATATGAGGAGATCGGCAAAACCCATGACGCCCAGGCCGATTTTCCTGTTGCCCAGGGTAATCGCTTTAATCTCTTCAAGGGGATAGTCATTAACTTCTATCACATTATCAAGAAATCGTACGGCCAGCGCAACGGTCCCGGCCAGCGCTTCCCGGTCTATATCCTGGCCGAGAACAAACTTTGACAGGTTGACCGACCCCAGGTTGCATGATTCGTAGGGGAGCAGGGGCTGCTCTCCGCAGGGGTTGGTCGATTCGATCTTACCTATGTCCGGTGTGGGGTTGGTCTTGTTGATGGTGTCGATAAAGAGTACGCCCGGTTCGCCGGAAAACCAGGCTTTTTCCGTAAGGAGATGGAATATTTTTGCGGCATTTTCTTTTTTTACGGCCTTGCCCGTGCAGGGATCGATAAGGGCGTAATGGTCCTCTTTTGACAGGGCATCTAAAAAGGTATCAGTAAGAGCAACGGAAAGATTGAAGCTTGTCAACTTTCCCGGTGTCTCTTTAATGCGGATAAAATCGATAATATCGGGATGGTCTATCCTCAGCACAGCCATGTTGGCGCCCCGTCTGGCGCCGCCCTGCTTGATGGCTTCTGTCGCTGTGTTAAAGACTTCTATAAAGGAAACAGGACCGCTTGAGGTGCCCCCTGTCGATGTTAGAGGCGAGCCTTTCGGTCTTAAGCTGGAGAATGAAAATCCAGTGCCGCCGCCGCTTTTATGAATTATGGCTGCTTCCTTGACGGCGTCGAATATTTTTTCCATGGAATCTTCAACGGGAAGGACGAAGCAGGCCGAGAGCTGCTGCACTTCTTTTCCTGCATTAAGGAGCGTTGGCGAATTGGGCAGGAATTTAAGGCCGGCCATTTCCTTGAAAAAGGCTTCTTCCCATTTTTTTTGTGCCCCCGTATTGCCGAATAAAGCTTCAGCGCCTGCAACGACCTTCGCCACGCGCCGGAATAGCCCCTCCGGGTTTTCTATTAATCTGCCTCGCCCGTCACGCAGGAGGTATCTTCCTTCCAGTACCCTGATTGTATTATCACTGTATTTCACCGGGGCCTCTTCTTTTTGATTGATGCTCACCCAGAATTATTAGTGATTCCCTTTAAAAACAGTATATACATTATTCATCGTAAAATGTATCGGGCAGAAGCCTGTTTTCGGCATTAATAAGAAAATCGATATGGGCCTGTGCCAGGATGGCATATCCCCTGGGATTAAAATGGGGATCGCCGTTATAGTAATATTTGCCCGGCGGTGTGCCCCGAATGTAAGGCTTTAGTTTCTCAAAGGAGTTCAGGTAAGGGACTCCCCCTGCTTTTGCCAGACTTTCAATTGCCCTATGGGGACGGCTGGACCAGATCGGTTTACCGCCACCCTCGTAATTTCCCGAATACTGCCAGTAATGAGGGACGGACGTTAATAGTATTTTAATGTTATTTTCTCTGCCAAAATGGATGAGCCGCTTCAAAATATCAAGTGTGTTGTTCACATTTTCTACGGTCTGCCCGCTCCAGTATGTTTTGCACCACGACCAGCGGGGGTAATAGTTTCCGCCACCGGCTTCCCGAAGGGATGGTTTTTGCTTTAGTCTCTCTTTCCCCCTCCATTTCTTTTTCATCTCTATAATAAGATTGTAAATATAGGAACGTTGAACGAGAAAGAGCTGGGTTTTTCTCAAAGGCGTTGCCTTGACAGCGGCCTCCTCCATATCGATAAATGCCGCGTCATAAATATCCCGGGGTACGGCATAGAGCGGATTCCCTTCATTGTCACGGATAAGGGTCTTTGCATACTTCCAGTCATCAAAGTCGTCGGTCATATCGACATTGATGACAACCAGGTCCGGTGAGTAAGCGGCTATATAGTAACGGGTAAGGATGTAATAAATAGTGGGGGAGTAACCTCCCGTTCCTGTATTGATGACTTCAAAGTTGATATCTTTCCCTTTAGCCATTTCATTTATTTTTTCTTCAACGATGCTTGGCACAGACTGGTCCATGGGAGCCGTCCCTTCTGTAAATGAATCTCCCACGTAAAATATCCTGAATGTTGATGCCGGGTTTTCTTTTTTTATGTCGTACTTTTCCAGCCAGCCCTGGCTATTATAGTAATGGGTGTAAGGTTCGGGAAAATCGGGATTATTGGCGATCCATTCCCTGTGGACTGATTTAGTATTGGGTCTCCAGGTGTGATTAAGCTGATAATGGGATGCATTGCTATCGCCCGGACGGGAGACATAAAAGGAAGCTATCACTTCAAGAATAAGAATCAGCACCAGGGTAATCAAAATATTAACGGTGATAATAGATAAGATTTTGATGCTTTTATTTTGACTTTTCCCTGCACTCATGATGAAAGCAATCGCTTGGTTTTTTTACAGGTCTGGAACATTTCTTTATATAGCAGGTTCATTTTTCAGTTACTTTTGCAATAAGATCATTAAGATAGGCTTTCTCTTCTTCTGTTCCCGCTTCGGGCGCCCAACTTGCAAAGTCCTTGTCTGTTGCCGCCACGTAGGGACCATCCTTTATTTCAAGAAAGAGGGTTCCTTTCTCCAGTGAAATAATGGAGTGCCAGATTCCGGGGGGGATTTCCACGCCAAGCTTTTCTCCCCCGGCTTTCATTTGGACCAGATCATTAATATTACCATTATCATCAAAGGTAAGGACCACTCCCCGCCCTTTAAGAATAACAAATAATTCCGTCTTGTCGGGATCGAGGTGTCTGTGGGGCCTGACGTAACTTCCCGGTTCGATAGCATTGAGCATTCTCTGGACAGGGTCGGAAAGTTCATGGAGGTTGAAATTCATGCGTCCTCTCGGTGACCGGAGCGCCCTGTCCGATGTTTCTTTCAGCAATTTTCCGTCGATTATTTTTATCAAGCTGCCCTCCCCGGGATTTTTTATTCTAAAGAGGGTGATTTTATCGCTTATAGCCGGTTACCGTCAAGAAATGGCTTGTTTTTCGCCATTGCATGATTAAGGCGGGAAAATAGACAGATACTACATCTTGTGGTAGTTAAAAAAATATACCCTTTCTGTTGTATATTTTTCTTTACAAGGCAGATTCCCTTTGATATTCTCTTCTTCCGTACAACCCGAAAAAAGAACTCCTTTAAGGTAATTGCTTATGAAAATCAAGAAGCTGGAAATTCAGGGTTTTAAATCTTTCGTCGACAAAGTGGACATGAGCTTTCCCAACGGCATTATTACCGTTGTCGGTCCAAACGGATGCGGGAAGAGCAATGTTGTCGATGCTATCCGGTGGGTTATGGGGGAACAGAGTGCCAAGCACCTGCGAGGCAAAGTGATGGAAGATATTATCTTTAACGGGAGTGAGGAGAGGAAACCTGTCGGTATGGCTGAAGTTGCCCTTACCTTTGATAACAGTGACGGCATTGCGCCGGCAGATTATGCGGAATTTAATGAAATAAGCGTCTCGCGCCGTCTTTACAGGTCCGGTGACAGTGAATATTACATAAACAAGCTTCCCTGCAGACTCAAGGATATTACGGAACTCTTCATGGATACGGGTGTGGGAACACGGGCCTACTCCATTATTGAACAGGGGAAGGTGGGAGCCATTGTTACCATGAAGCCCGAAGAGAGAAGGAGTCTCATTGAGGAGGCGGCAGGTATTACCAAGTATAAATCGAAAAAGAATGCAGCTCTCAGGAAGGTTGATGCTACGGAGCAGAACCTCTTAAGGGTGAAAGATGTCATGAGGGAGGTACGAAGGCAGATAAACTCTCTTGAAAGGCAGGCGAAAAAGGCGAAAGCTTACAAGGAACTAAGAGCCGAAATGAGAGAGATCGAGATCTCCATGGCTTCCAGGAAATATAAGGAGATGGTCGCACTGCTGGCTTCTGAAAAGGAAAAGCTTAATTCCTCTATTGACAGAGAATCGGCTCTTACTGCCTCCATTGCCGAGAGGGAGGGGATCGTTGAAGAGAAAAAGCTTGCTGCCGCCTCAGCGGAAGAGAGCCTCAGGCAGGCACAGGACCATGCCTATAAAACTTCCAACCGTATCGTCGAATTTGAACAGAAGATTGCCTTCCATGAAAAGGAACTGGAGAGGCTGGACGGTGAGGAGAAGAGGTACAGTGAAGAAATTGTACGTTTAAAATCCAGACTTGTCGATCTGGCAGAACAGCTCGAAACACTTGAAGGGGAACGGAGCGCTTTATCAAAGCGTGAAGAAGAGGGATCGGTAAAGCTTAAAAGTTCCGAAGAAAATTACAGGAAGCTTTCCGCCGAATTTACAGAGAAGGAAAAAGAGCTGGAAAGGGCGAAAGGGGAGATGGTCCACATTGCGACTATGAAGTCAAACCTTAATAACAGTATCGTCCATCTTGGCGAAAGGCTGGCTGATATTGAAAGACGGCTTGAGAGAAAAAGGGATGAACGCAGCCGGTCACAGAACGTTCTTGAAGAGTCTAATAAACGTCTTGCTTCTCATAGTTCAAGCCTGGAGGCGCTCTACCGGGAAAAACGCACCCTTGATGGTTCGAGATCTTCGGAAGTGGATAAACTAAAAGGCCTTAAATTAAATGCCGATGCCATGGAAGAGAAAATAAAGGCCCTCGATGTTGAAATTCACCGGAAAGAATCGAAACTTCACTCACTGGAGGAACTCAAAAACCGCTATGAAGGTCTTGAAACGGGGGTTCAGGCCATTATGGAGCGCCATAAAAAATCATCCAACGGTGACGGTATTTTAGGGATTGTTGCCGATTTTATAGAGGTGCCGAGAGCCTATGAAATGGCTGTCGGGGCTGTTCTCGACGACAAACTTCAATATGTTGTCGTCAAGGACCGTACAAGGGGGATGGAGGCCATAGAATATCTCAAGAATGAATCGACGGGGAGGGGATCTTTTATCGCTGCTGCCGGTGGGGTTTGTGACGCTTCCCACCTTGCTTCATCCTGGTCGGGCAGTGGTGAGCCTCTTATTTCAAAAATAAAAGTAAAAGAAGGCTATGGTGATCTCATCGAAACACTGATGGGTAATGTGCTTTTCGTCTCCTCCATGGAAGCGGGTTTAAAGGAGTGGGATACAGGTTTCAGGGGGGTGATCGTTACGGCTGAAGGGGAATTTATTGAGAGTAGCGGTGCTATTACCGGTGGAAAGAGTGAGGGGGGAAGTTTTGATCTTTTAAAAAGAGAAAGAGAAATAAAAGAAATTACCCTCCATGTTGCAGAGAAAAAGAAAGAGCTTAAAGAACAAGACGACAAGCGTCTTGAAATTCTGGAATGCGTCGAAAAGAGTGAAAAAGAACTGGATCAGTTAAAACGAAGAGAGTTTGATAAAGAGATCGAGATTGCAAATCTGGAAAAAGATAAAATAGCTGCTGAAAAAGAGGTCGGCAGGGAAGAGGAACGCCTCAGTATTATCTCCATGGAGGAGGAGCAGCTTTCAAAGGAAATCGGAGAGTTTAAGGCCGAGATAGAGGTATCAAAAGAAAAGATCCTGACTCTTGGAAATGATGAAGCGGACAAGGAAAAAGAGATCCGACGCATGCAGCAGGATATTTTTACCTTCAGCGAAACCGTTGAAAAGGTGAAAGAAGAACTTACCGAACTGAGGGTTTCCGGTAACAGCTTTATGGAAAAAGGGAGGCGCCTCGAAAGTGAGATCAGCTCTCTCAAGAGCGCAAAAGAAGAAACCCTGAGACTGCTCGAAAGAGATGAAAGGGCGCTTGCAAACGGCAAAGAGAGGCTGGGCCAGATCTCCTCCGATCTTTCAACAGGCAAGGAGATGCTCGACAGGCTTCTCGGTGAGCATGAAGGACTCAAGGAAGAACTGACGGGAAAGAAAAATGCCTATAATACGGTTGCTGAAGAGATAAGAATGATTGAAGCGGAGCTTAAGGACCTCCACCGTTCTCATGATGAGCTTAACCGCAATACTTCACAACTGAAGGTCTTTGTTGCCGAGAAGGAGATGGAGGTAAGGCACCTTGTAGAGGGAACGGTGGAAAAGTACGATATTGATCTTGTTGCAGGCTCCATAAATATCCCTCCCGTCGAAGCGGGTGCTGAAGAGCGCCTTGTATGGCTAAACGGCAAAATTGAGGAGATTGGAGAGGTAAACCTTACGGCCCTTGAAGAACATAAGGAAAATATGGAGAGATTGACCTTCCTCGAAACGCAGGAGAAGGACCTTGTCGAAGCCATGGAGTCCCTGAAAAGAACCATCAACAGGATTAATCGTACAAGCAGACAGCGCTTCAAGGAAGCCTTTGAATCGATTAATGAAAAGTTTAAAGATATTTTCCCCAAACTCTTCAGAGGGGGGCGGGCGGAACTGGTGCTCACCGATGAAAACGATTTGCTTGAAACGGGTGTCGACATTATTGCCCAGCCTCCGGGCAAAAAGCTCCAGAACCTGAACCTCCTTTCCGGTGGCGAAAAGGCGCTCACGGCAATTACGCTGATCTTTTCTATTTTTCTCTTTAAACCGAGTCCTTTCTGCCTTCTCGATGAGGTCGATGCGCCCCTCGATGATGCCAATGTGGGACGTTTTAACGAACTTGTACGGGAGATGTCGCTGTTGTCGCAGGTCATCATGATCTCCCATAACAAGAGTACCATTTCAATCGGAGATACCCTCTATGGTGTCACCATGGAAGATCCCGGCGTTTCCAAGCTGGTTTCTGTACAGTTAAACTGACTTGTGTTATAAGTAAATATAAGGAGTAGCGGAGGAAAAAAGAATGCCCTTTAAGGCGATAATGCGTAATCTTGTGGAGACAATCCCCGGCGCCAGAGGCGCAATATTTGTTGATTGGGAAGGGGAGGCCGTCGACCAGTACTCCCTTGATGAAGATGTTTATCAGTTGAAAGTGATGGGAGCCTACAAGGGAGTGATTCTCAAGCTCATTAATGAAGCCCAGAAGACAGTGGGCAGTACGGATATAAATACGGTAACCGTGAAGATGAATAAATACAGCATCGTCCTTTCCCCTGTGAAAGAAGGTTACTACGTAGCCCTTGTCGTGCAATCGGATACTATAATGAGCCGTGCTGCCTATATGATCAGGAAAAGTGTAAAAGACCTTGCAGCCAATATGTAGAATAACTTATTGTACCCCATATTTACCCCTCAAAAAACGATAGCAGTCAAGATAAAATGGAAGAAAGAAATATAGTTTACCTTACCAGGAAGATCGATTTCTGCGCTTCCCACAGGTACATTATTGAAGAGTTGTCTCAAGAGGAGAATTTCAGGCTTTTCGGCAAATGCAGTTACCGGCATGGACACGGGCATAATTATTCCCTCGAAGTGACCGTTAAAGGTGTGACTGATCCGAAGACAGGCATGGTGATTAATCTCTCGGAGCTTGACAGGATATTAAGATCGAAGGTTGTCGACGTGCTGGACCACAAATTCATCAATGTCGATGTTCCCTGCTTTGAAAAAAAGATTCCCACGACGGAAAATATTGCTATTTTCATCTGGGATTCCATTGTCGGCACCCTTCATGGCTGTCAGCTGCACAGGGTCCGTCTTTTTGAAGATCCTTATCTTTTTGCTGAGTATTATGGCGAATAAAAGAATATCTCTTACCCGGGTTTATCGTTTCAGCGCAGCTCACAGGCTCGCCTCTCCCTATTTTAATGATGATGAAAACAGGAAAATATACGGCAAGTGCAGTCATGCCTCAGGTCATGGCCATAACTATATACTTAGAGTAACCGTCAAGGGAGAAGTCGATTCGCTGACGGGGATGGTTGCCAATGTAGATGACCTTGATCGCATTGTTAACAGGCATGTCATCGACAAGCTGGATCATAAAAACCTCAATGAAGAGTTAAAGGACACCCCCATACTTACTTCAGAGTGTCTTATTAGTGAGATCTGGCGTCTGCTGACACCTTATGTGCAAGACCCTGCTATTGATAAAATAGAGGTTGAGGAAACGAGAAAAAACCGGTTCAAATATTATGGGCAATAAAAAAAAAGCTGCTTCGGGATTTTTATAACTATAAATTTGCATTTCCCTGTCATTTTGATATGATAGTGTTCCTGTGTGTCTATTTATATGTTAACTGTATGGAGGTAAGGCTATGAGAAAGAGTAAGGTTCTTGTTTTATTCGTTACAGTAATGGCTTTTGTTCTATCGGGATGCAATAAGGAAGAGGGTAAGGAATTTTACGCTGACGGTTCCCTGAAAGGAAAAGGGACTGTTCAGGCAGATGGTAAAAAAGAGGGGAAATGGAAGTATTTTTATGGCAATGGACTCATGATGTCCGAAGGGGAGTACCGCGATGGTCATAAAGTAGGCAAATGGAAATACTGGAACAAGAACGGCAAGCTTATTACCGTTAGAAACCACAATAAAGAAGAACTGCATGCGACGGAAGCGGCTGGAGCCGAAGAGCCCACCCATAAGGCGGAACCTGCTAAAACAAAGAAGCCCGAGGTGGAAGCTCCCAAAGCAGATACGCATGCGGCAGAAGCTCCCGAACCTGTGACAGAGGAAGCTGTTGCCGGCAAGGCTGAGTCTGAATCTGAGCCGTCAGTTCCTCTTGCAGCAACGATGGATGAGTGGAAGGCAAGAGCTGAGAAAAAGCATTAATCGGCAGAATTAAAGGCTCCCCCTGGAGCAATAGCTATTTATTATAAAGGGCATTTAATCTATGAGCCTAAACACTCATAGCGCCCTTTTTATTTTTTAATAAACTGAGGAAGAATACATTATGTTTGGCATCGGAATACCGGAATTAATTGTCATCATGGTCATCGCATTAATTGTTATCGGTCCGGAAAAACTCCCCGATATTGCCAAGACTCTCGGCAAGGCCCTGTCTGAATTCAAGAACGTTGTCGACGGGGTGAAGACGAGCATGGAAGAGGAACAGGAAAATATAGAAAAAAGTATTGATGAAAAACCTGACCGGGCTTATACCATGAGCCTGGGAGATAAAGAAGAAGCGCTTAAGAAAGATTATAAAGAGGCGCTTTCTCGGGAAGAAAGTAAAAAAGGGGTTCCTGCAAAGTCAGCCGGAAAAGGTTCCCGAATAAAAAAAGAGAGCGCTTCCGCAAAGGTGGACAGGCCAAAAAAGACAAGAATAAGAAAGGCAAAAGATGATGTTGTAAAAGAGGCTTGATGAGCCTCACCTTTCCAGCTTTTTGCCGAGCTTCTTCTCTACACTTGCAATTTTACCCTCAAGGCGCCCTTTTTTCCCTTGCCTGGCATCCACCTTGATATGGACTGATATTCGGTTGCAGTCTTCACTCATCCTGTCGTAACACTTTTTTACAACACTAAAGACCTCATCCCATTCGCCTTCCAGGACTGTTCCCATGGGATTTAATTTGTAGGGAAGGCCACTCTCGTCAATAATGTCGAGTGACCGCGCAACGTACTTGCTCAAAGATTCTCCCTTATCCATAGGGCTCATGCTGAATTCGAGTAAGACCATGTCAGATAACCTCCCTTAATTCATGTTTCCAAAAGATCAAAACGGATTTTTTAAGAATCGGGCAATAAGAAAAAAACAAGCCTGGCCGTGATCGTATGTTTATCATAACAAATCAGTGTTGATCTCTGTCTGCTTGAAAGATCAGGATGAGCGACTACTCTATGCTGTCGAGTATATTTTTGAAGCAGAGTGCTGTCGCTGTATTACCTGAAATCTCCAGCCTTCTTGAAAAAAAGACATTGTCAGGGTCGACTTTACTCAGGAGAAGACCGACAAGGACAGGGAATTCACCCTTCATAACGACGTCAGGTTCATCCTTGTGATGCAGTTTGACGGTAATATTTTTATCTTTAACGTAAAGGTAGAATTTCTGGCCCGTATCGGTCGATTCAAAGAGAAAATAATTATCGTCAATCTCTTCAAGCCTTTCCTTGAATTCGGGGTTGTTTTCCAGCACATGGGCCAGAAAGAGGCCGAGCCCTGCGCCTTGCATCCATGCGGGGATGAGTTTGAGAGGTTTGCTCGCCATGGTTATTAAATTTTCATTCATGCGTGAATTTTAGCATCCTTCCTGATATTTTGGCAATATCTATGTTGACTGTTAATGATCTTTATAGATAGGACCTTTCTATTATTGCCTGATCTTTACACCTGATTTGTCGGCAGCCAGAACAATCTTTTCAATATGATCATTTTTTTTGGTAAGATCGCAGAATATTTTTTTAATGTAAGGATCTCCTGTTTCGATGAGTCTGTTATATTTTTTTTCCACCACTTCCGTTTCAATCATAAATGCAATGGAGAGGGCCTCTTTATGATCGGTTCCTCCTTTTTCAACCCTCTTTTCAAGGGCTTCAATTTCGCGATAAGATTCTTCCAGTATGCCGGCGCCGAGAATGGCCCCTCCAAAAATATCCGGTTTGAGCCTTACCATAACCGATTCAGCATCAAGAAAAGCTGCATGCGCTTCCTCTTCGCTGACAAGCGTTTCCCAGAAGGAAGATGTTTCCTCCTCCTGGCTAAAGGCTTTCCTGAACAGGTCGTAAATATCAGCAATCTTGCGTTCGATTTTTGCTGCTGTCGTTAAAACTTCCAGTGCTTTCATTTTTTTCCGGCGCTTCTTTCTTTTAAAAATCGCAGCTTAATATTTTTCATAAATCTAATCAAGATAAAAGTAGTCCTTTATTGTCTTTTGAGAAAACAACCGTGAAAAAGTCTCAAAAAAAGATGCTTTGCTGCCATGAGGACTCATAAAACAACGCTTCTTAAGCCCTTAACTCTTAATTATAAAGCAGCGCTTGCCAATTTTTACCTCATATGTGTTATAGTTTTGTCATGTTAAAAAAAAATTTATCATTCACTATTATTATATTATTTCTATTTGCTCCCTCTCTTGTGTTTGCCTTAACGACGCCGGCAGGTCTTACGCTCGTTCCAGGTGATAAATCAATAGAGGTGAGCTGGATTGCCAACAGTGACAGCACAACCGATTATTATCTCTACTCAGGCCTTACAGCGGCTAATATCGAACCTCCCCTTATTATTAGCGGACAGGGAAGCAACAGCCACACACTTGCTCCCCTCTTGCCCAACACAACCTATTATGTCGCCATATCAGCTTACGATAACTTTGCCAACATTGAAAGCGGACGCTCTCCAGTACTTTCGGCAACAACACTCGATAGTGCCGGTCTTTCGGCGCCAACAGGTTTATGGATAGATTCGGCCTTTGGAATTGGAACGACTCATGCCGGTTTCCAATGGACGGCAAGCAGTGAACCGGATATTTCTTACTATACAATTTATTATGGAACGGCAACGGGAATCTACGATAATTCCCGTTCCACATCAGATACCGCGACATTTCTTAATGTAACGGGCCTTTCCCCATCAACAAGGTATTATGTTGCCCTTTCCGTGACGGACTCGTCCCCGGCCGAATCGGCCAGGTCGGCAGAAATTGTTGTCGATACCCTGCCCGACAGCAATGTTCCCAATGTTCCCGGCACACCGCAGGCGGCTATCAGCGGCAGCGGTGAGATTGAAATAAGCTTTACTGATAATAATGAAAATATGGCTGACTTTAGCCACTTTGTGGTGGCTTATGATACGGTAAGCACCTTCTTATCCTTCTCTGCTAATGCGGGCAGTCAGAATTCTTACCGACTTGGAGGGCTTACCATCGGATCAGATTATTATTTCGCCGTGAAAGCTGTCGATAGGAGGGGAAATGAAAGCAGTTACTCCGGCACAGGACATATTTTGGTGGAAGAGGTGAGAGGTTATCTCGATAAGTCGACTATGAAAGAGGGATGTTTTATTGCTACTGCTGTTTTTGGTTCCTATGATCATCCCTTTGTTAAGGTATTACGTGAATTTCGTGACAGCTATTTAAAAAGTAATGCCCCGGGCAGGAAGTTTATTCATTTTTATTACAAGGAAGGGCCGCAGGCGGCTGCTTATGTAAAGAAGAACTTTGTATTTAGAGTGCTCTCCTTTCTTTTTCTCCTTCCTCTCATTATTATGGCTTTTTTACTGGTTAAGCTCGGTCCCCTTGCTGCAACTTTTCTCTTCCTTAGCCCTCTTTTATTGAGATACCGGAAATATGCTTTTATGAGCTTTGTTGCATTCTTTCTGTTTTTACCCCAGCCTCAAAATGCTGTGGCAGGTGAGAATCATACGGTGGGAATGAAGATCGGTTATTTTGAGCCCTCTGATGATGACCAGTCTGAATATTATGATGCAACACCGATGATATCCCTCTTTTATGACCTCAATATGGCGTCTTTTTTGTCAACAGAACTCTCTGCGGGCTATCTTTACAGGGAAGGGGATGTGCTGACCATTTCAGGCAAAAAAACGGCTATTGAGAGTGAATTGACCATGGTCCCTCTTTCCCTTTCCATGAAATTTCATTTACCCATAACGGCTTACATTGGAACATATCTCGGTGCAGGCGGGGATTATTGGTACTTTAAGGAGAAGAGCAAGGTTTCAGATGAGACTTTAGAGCTTGGTGGTTATCATGGAAAGATTGGTCTTGTTTTGAAAAAACTGCCTAACCTTTTTGATGATAAACTTGCACGAAATTTTAAGGTTACCCTTGAAGCCGTTTATTCGAGGATCGATCGCTTTGGAGATAATGAAAGGGATCTTGGTGGGTGGACTTTTAATGCAGGGGCTTCCATCTCTTTTTAATCTCCGGCAGGCGCAATTTATCCCGGCTTGCCGCCATAGAAAATAAATTAATCCGCTTTATGCTCCGTCAGCTTGCCGGGGAGCCGTTGATGAAGGGAGAAATCTTACTATGAAATATATGCGTTCAATTTTACCGGTCATACTGGTTCTGGTCATGAGTGCTCCTGCCGGGGCGGAGCTTAAGGCTGAAGATATTATTATTGTCTTTAACCGCAATATGGCCGAGAGCCGGTCTGTGTCGAAATATTACAGTAAAAAGAGAGGTGTTCCCCCTAAAAATATAGTAGGCGTCAATGTGTCAACATCGGAAAGTATGGGGCGCAGGGAATACGAAAAGAAGCTCCTTCCCCATGTCCGCCCGGCAATAGAGAAACTAAAGGCTGAGGGACGAAATCCTGCGGTCCTCCTCGTTTACGGCATACCGCTAAAAATAAAGGAATGGGGCAAGAAAAAGGAAGAGGAGACCTTTAAAAAACTGGCGGCAGCCAGGGTGAGAGAATACCAGGAACTCATGCTCAGGATGATTATGGAGGTTGAAACGCTAATTGGGGATAAAAACAATACAACTCCCGCAACGGTGGAAGAGGCCATAAAGCGGGGAGACAGGACGACAAAGGAAGCCCTCAGCTTTATCAAAACGCCCTCTGCCGGCAAGAAAGACAGGGAGAAAAAGATGAAAGTTGCCTCCATAATTTTTCGCCTTACCGGTTTTTCAAGTGTGGCCCGTGAGATAGAGAGAAAGCAGGCAGGCATGGGCCGGAAAGATATGGACATAACAGAGATTGACGGCATTGTAAAGTGGAATGCAATTCTTGAACGCCAGTTGAACGAAGTAAGTTTTTATGGCATTTTCCCTGAAAATGCCGGTCAGGTGGCTACGGCAATCAGGATTACAAGGGGAATTATGGGGGAACTCATTTTCTGGGATAATCTCCTTAAAAAGGGGGATGATGAAATGAATTCATCCTCTGTCGACAGCGAATTGACTATGGTCATGGCAGGTCCTTATCAGCTTAACAGGTGGCTTGGCAATCCGCTCAATAAAATATATGACAGCTTGCCGGGCATTGAGCAATTCAGGGAGAAGGTTGTCATGGTCGGCCGTCTCGATGGCCCCACTGCGAAGAGTGCAAGGCGGCTCGTCGACGATGCTCTGGAGGTTGAAAAAAAGGGCTTGAAAGGGACTTTTTATATCGATGCCAGGGGGCTTAAGGGAAAAGACAGTTACGGCCGCTACGATAGTCATCTTTATGCCCTCTATGACAGGGTTAAGAGGAAGAGTAAAATGAAGACGGTCTTTAATGATGAAGAGGGACTTTTCCCGCCAGATTGCTGTAAAGATGCCGCCCTTTACGTGGGCTGGTATTCTCTCGGAAAATATGTCGATTCCTTTGACTGGGTAAAGGGGGCCGTTGCATTTCACGTGGCAAGTTCGGAGGCCTCTACATTGAGGAAAAAAGGGAGTCAGGTATGGGTAAAAAGGATGCTCGAAGAGGGCGTTGCCGCATCGATCGGTCCTGTTTCAGAGCCTTACCTCGATTCATTTCCCTTGCCTCATATTTTCTTTCCCCTGCTTATGACGGGAAAACATTCCCTCATGGAGGCTTATTACCAAAGCACGCCTTATCTTTCCTGGCGCCAGCTCATCATCGGTGATCCCCTTTACAGGCCTTTTAAGGGGGAACCTGCTATCCCCCTGAATTGAAAGTTTTAAGTGATGACGCTGTGAATGTCCGAAAGAAAGGGAGGACGCCGGCCTTATGCTATGAACCTTTGGCCCACATATTTCTGCCGAATTTCCAGTAACCGTGAACATTATTGAACCTGGCGTCAATGTCGGTATCCATGGGGGTAACGTGCCCTTTAATCAGCGGTTCCAGGTATTTGGAAAGGACTCTGCCCCCGCCGCCGGTAACGATCATGTTGTCAATGTCCCAGTCATCCACCCAGAGGCGGTCTGCTTCATTGGCGACCTTGGTGGCAAGCTGGCTGAAAATCTCTCTGGTCTGTTCCTCGATGTTATACTCCTCTCCCCTGATCTTGATTCTCCCCTTGTCGACTGCATCGTAGAGCCTGTAAAGTTCCACGTTGACGCCACTTTGTTCACGAAGACCGGTGGCAAGCAGATTAAAGGCCCTGGCTATGCCCGAGTCGGTTGTTCGGCTGCCCCGTTCCGAATAGTGCATTTTGTCTGAAACGGAGTAGTCGGACGTCCGAAAGCCGACATCGATAATGCCGTACTTTTCACTTACAGGCCGCTTGTCTTTCAATTCACCCCGCTCATTAAGCATGACGTTAAAAAGGGAACCCCAGGGCTGAAACATGACACTTACCTTGTTGATGTTAACGGTCTTTTCCTGAGTATTGCCTTCGGCATCTTTAAGAATGACCGCATGTTCACCGAGAAGTATCTTTACCAGTTCCTTCTTGTGTCTTGAATAAAACCCTATGGGGAGGCCCGTGACGAGATTGATGGGGATATGGCTCTTAACCAGCTTTGCTGCGGCCGTAAGGGCAAGTACCTTTGTATAGTGGCTGACAAACTGTGACTGGTCGAGAGTAAAAAAGCGCTCGCTGCTTTGACGGACGGCCAGTTCTCCCAGGAAATAATCCTTTCCGTCAACGTCGGCATGAAGGTATTCCAGATCATCCATATCGGCAAAGACGGCATCGCTCGATTGTATCTTTATTGATTCACCGAGGACGGATTTAAAGATCATTGATTTATCGCCCGTTGTCGCTTTAGTAAAACCGAAACCGATATCTATGCCCAGTATTTCCATAGAAGCCTCCTCATAAAGGGGTTGCCCTTTACCTTCTGATGTGGAATCGTCATCGTCAGGCGCCGAACTGATTTCATCTGATGAGTCTCTTTTCTTCCTTTTTTTGAGTATGTCCTTAATTAAGGCGCTCATCTATTGATGATAACCTCCGATGAATTAATATGTTAAAAATCTTCTACCATACTGGCGAGGATATGTCAATTAAGCACTGAATGGCGAGGAAAAAAGGGCCTGCTCCCCTGTGAAGGGAATGGGCCCTTTTTTCAATATGAACTCTCCGTCAATTTGATGACAGGAGCAGCCTTGCCTTGTCTTTGAAAAGAATGGTTATTTTTTTAGGAAGAGCAGTCTGCACAACCCCTCTGCCGAACTTCTCATGAACAAGAATGTCACCAACGGCAAAGGACTTGCCGGGACTGTAAGGGATGTCGGGACCGGCGGCCTTCTCAATGGCGCTTTCCCACGTTCTTTCAGGGTTTTTTGACGGGCCTGTTTTTTTAGCCTTTGTCCTCGGTCCTGTCCTCTTTGCGGGGGGACTCTTTTTTGTTTTGTCCCTGTAAATATGCTCACTGCCGCAGGTCCTGCATTTGACTCTCAGCGCCTTGTCTCCCTTCATGACCATAATGGTATGTCCAAGGTCAAGACAGCACCTGGTACAATAAGCTGATATATATCCCCCTGTTGTTGGTTTCCTCGACATTTTCTTTCTTTGCTCCTTTCTGTCATTGATGTTTTAAGCCGGGTTAAATGTCTTTTACGCGCTGATTCTGTAAGAGGGTAAAAGAGAACAGGCCTCCCCTCTGATGAGAGGCAAAGCCGCAAATAATAACATAAATAAAGCATAAATAGAGAAAAATAAGAGGGGCTGGGATAAGGACTTAAGGTTTGTTATAGTTTTAGCAGAAACAACTATTTTTTTACTTCTTGTAAACAAAATGAAATATCTTGTCGTCTTTAACAACAAGGGAGAAAAAACGAATCAGGATGCGACTAATATGACAGATCATTATGACCGGCTCCCCTTTCTGGCCGAAGAGGCAAAAGGGGGGAGTGTTGAAGCGGCAAACCGTATTGTCTCTCTTTTGCATAAAGAGGTTTTTCGTATGATTTATTACCGCATCTTTTCCCGTGAAGATGCCGAAGATCTGACGCAAGAGGTATTTATTAAAATGTTTAAGGGGATGGGGAAACTGGACGACACGGACAAAATCAGGCCCTGGCTTTTCGCCATTGCACTTAACAGGGTGAGAGATTTTAAACGATGGAAATCGATAGAAAGGCTTTTTGGCAGGAGTTATGATGAACTTGATAAATTGTCCGTCGAAGACAGTGATCCCGGCGCTCATATGGAGAGGATGGAATTGATAAAAAATCTTCAACAATTTACTGATCGCCTTCCCGGGAGTGAAGGTGAGGTCTTTATGCTTCGTTTTGTCGACCAATTGGGGATTGCCGAAATTTCTTCAACGCTTAATAAAAATGAAAGTACCGTAAAAACCCATCTTTACAGGGCCATAAAGAAATTCAGGGACGATCCGTTTATTCAGGAAATGATGAAAGGAGGAAAGGTATGAGCGGCAAGGATCCACATCTTAGTGATGAGATAATTATAAAAGCCATCGTTGATGAATCTGACCTTTCGAAGGAAGCCCGGGGCCACTTTTCAACTTGTCATCGTTGCAGGGACAGGAAGGAAATAATGGAGCGTAATTTATCGCGCCTTACTTCAGCGGCTGATGAATTAATGCCCCAACCGAAAAGAATGGTTATCCTTGAAGAAAGAGATAAAGGCCGCATAGGTTGGTTTTCTGCCCCTTTAGCCGGGGCCATTATTGTGATAATTGCCCTGGCGGGGCTTTCCTTTTTTATGCCGGGAAGCAAATCCCGCCTTAAAGGAAAGGTATTTACTGTAGCCGAGTTGACTGTAGAAATGGAGAAACACAGCCTGCTTGTTGCCGAGGTAATCGAGCTGGAGGAAAATATTATGCCTGAAATTTATTCAGCATTGACCGGTAATGCTGATTCGAATCAATATGATGAATTTATCGATTTTGTTTTTCCCATGGGAGAAGAAATAAATGGCGCTTAATAAAAAAACAGGAGGATTATTATGAAAAAGAGAATGAAAAGTATGGCAATTGCCCTGGTATTCGGTATGCTGGCAAGCTTATCATTGCCGGGGAACGCTGTGGCAGAAGAAGATTATAGAATGGAGCGGCCCCAAATGTCTGGTCAGCGCGGCGGCGATAACATGAAAGGGCCGGGGCGAGGGGGTTCTCAGGGGGGAATGAAGGGGAACATGCCGCCGGGACAGTGGTGGCGCATGCCCGGCGCGGCGGAAAAACTGGGCCTTGGCCGGGAAGAGCAGAAGCGGCTTGATGAACTCTACATGACCCATCGCAGAGAGATGATTACACTGAAAGGTGATGTGGAGAAGGAAAAACTGGAATTCGAATATCTCATTGATAAGGAAACTATTGATGAACAGGCAGTGAAGGGACAATTTGAAAAACTGCATAATGCCAGGGGAAAGATGTCTATGGCACGTTTTAGCTTTCTCCTGGAGGTGAGAAAAATCCTGGGTTATGAAAGGTACCAGAAACTTAAGTCAGAGTTCCAGCAGCGAAGAATGATGAGGGGAGACCGGGGAGGAAGAAGGCCCATGGGGGATGAAAGAGGGGAACCGCGTCGATAAATATTGTGTTGGTAAAATAGAAGAGGGGCCTTTGGGGCCCCTTTTTTTTAATCCCTCCCTTTATTAAAGGGAGGGATTAAAATCTCCCCCTTTGCAAAGGGGGATTAATGGGGATTTCATAACAAGGATAAAAAGGTATCTCTATAGGATTTGCTTCTCGTTACAGCTTATGGCACTGCACGCAGTAAAAGGTTTCCGGTATAAGCAGCAGCTTTTGCACTTCAATCGGTTTGTCACATTCGATACAGATACCGTAATCATCGCTGTCCACTCTTTTTTGCGCGACATCAAGTTCCTTTTTCTTTTTTATGGCAGCTCTTATCTGGGCTTCACAATTTCTCTTATAATTCATCATGTCTATACGGGCATGACGTTCCAGGTCGTCAGGATTGGGGAGTTGCCCGATGGAAAATTCGAGGGATGAAATGTTTTCCTCTACCGCTTCAATACTTGCCTTGATTTTAAGCTTGATGCTTGCTCTTTCTTCTGCAGTCACTGGTTGCCCTTTCTTTAATTCTTCCTTAAGTGTTCCCCTTTACCCTCTCTTTTTATACCATATCCCGTCTTTTATTAGAAAAAGAAAATTATCTTGCTCCCCGTCTCTTAAAAAGGTATCCTTTGCCACTTTAAAAAATCATTATTAAAAGGAGAACAGCGATGGGTATTCTTGCAAACAAGGTGAGCCTCTGTCAATTTCAGGTAATGGGAGACATACCTGAGGGAGACCTTTTTGAGTGGTCTTCGGAATCGCTTGCGAAAAATGGGTTTACACCTATAGATAACCGGGCTGAAGAATCATCCGTCGGCTGGGTTCATTTGGACGATATGGACCGGAGCAGCTTCGACACGCCCCGTGTCTTCTGGCGTGACAAGTGCACCGTTTTTTCACTTCGCAGAGACGTGAGGAAGATTCCTTCCGTCCTTTTTAAATCCGAACTGGAACGGGCAAGCCGGGAGTTTCTTGCAGCCAACCCGACCCTCCGGCGGGTGCCGAAGGGCGAAAAAGAGAGCTTGCGTGAGGCGGTGCGCTCTTCCCTTTATTCAAAGACCCTTCCCTCGCCGGCCACCTATGATGTTGTCTGGGACAGGAACAGAGGAATTGTCACATTCTCAAGTTTAAGCCCCAGGGCGATAGATACGTTGGAGGCGCTTTTTAAAGAGACTTTTGAGGGCTTAAGGCTGGTGATGATTCATCCTTTTAAAAGGGCGGAAGGCGTCATAGATGAAGCCTCCCTGCCTCTATTGGCAAAGGCCAATGGTTCTTCCGCTGATGACGTAATCTCTCTCATTAAAGGAAACCTTTGGCTCGGCAGGGATTTTCTCCTATGGCTCATGTATAAAACAATGACCGACTCATCATTCTATAAGGTAAACCAACCGGGCCATTTCATGGAGGGAGAGGAGTACGTAGCTTACCTCAATGACCGGCTTATATTGAAGGGTGAATCAGAAATTGGGGTTCAAAAAATTACCGTTGCCGGCCCCCAGGATAATTTTGAAGAGGTCCGTACGGCCGTTAAAAACGGCAAGGCCATTTCTGAAGCGGCCATCATTTTTGAAAAAGAGGAAGACCAGTGGAGCCTCACCCTCAAAGGGGATTTATTTCATTTCGCCTCTTTTAAATCGCCCGCTGTGAGGATAGAAAAGGATGAACTGACCGATGCCGAAAGTGAAAAGGAGGCTGTTTTCTATGAGCGCATTTATCTGGTGGAAAAAGGACTTCAGCTATTTAACAGCCTCTATTCGGTTTTTCTTCGTTTGAGGCTGTCTTCTCAGTGGGCTGATGAGTTGAAAGCGATTAATGAGTGGACCGCCGGGGGAGAAGTAAATCCCTCCTGAATGGATGAATTGGACGGGGGGTGGCGCTGGTAGTTTATGATTATTTACGGAATAAAGCGTAATTTTCAGTGATAGATGAAGGGTAGGAAAGAGAGTGAAGAACTAACTGCCGTTCCGCCCCTTTTCCGGCACGCCTATTTCATAAATACCTGTGGTATATGAAAGGTTTCATAGTTAGCAACGATTTTTTCCAGCGCGATATTTTTGAGTTCTTCAGCCTTTTTTTCCGAAAAGCCAAGCGCTTTGAAGTCAATCAATCCCGACTTTCTGTGACATTTTTTGCAGGCGCTTTTCACGGGCATTTTCCTGATTCCCTCATGGAGAAAATTCATGACTCTTATTGATTGTTCCTCATTCCAGTTTTTTACAGGGACTTTGAGCTTTTTGGCCAACTCTTTGTTCCATTTTTTCATGAGCGCCTCTTTTTTCCCCTCTGCCGTCATATAAATTCCTATCCGGGAAATAGCCTTTTGGGGTTTTAAAAGGGTGTCTTTCAGGGGGTCATAATAATTTCCGAAGGGTTTTCCTTTAAAAAGGGCGCTTTCGGCGCCGGTCCAGTCATAAGTGATTTTTTCAGTATTTTTTATATCCAGGTGGCAGACTTCACAGTTTAAGTGAAGGGTATGTTTGTTAAGGATTGCCCTTGTCATTTTATACTTGCTGTGAGGATAGGTATTATGACATATCCTGCAGGGGGATTTGTTTTCCAGAAAACTGATGGCCCATTGCTGGCCTTCATGAATTTTTTCCAGCGGATATTTTTTTAGCCTTTTTCCCTCTTTTTTTCCTTTGTGGCAAGCGGACCTGCAATCGATTTCAGGTTTTTCCAGGGGAGGCATGATGCTGATTTCCTTATGGCAATCCTGGCATCCCAGGTCTTTGTGAGGCGACTTAAGGAACTGCTCCTCATCGATATGGGTGATCTTCAGCTTTCCCTTTTCCGTCATAACTGCCTGTCCGGCATATTGGTGGCAGCTAAGGCAACCGCTATGGTCGGCGGCAGTGCTGGTCCGGCTCATAAAGAAAAGGATAAGAGAAACCATAAGTACTGTTTTTTTCACGTCATGCCTCCTGTGCAGCCCCCGATTCCCATAGAGCAATGCCGGTAAATTGTTGTTTTATCCTAAGTGAATGTTTCTAATGCCTCTAAACCGGTATTTGCTTGGCAATTTGCCTGGCAGCTTTGCGTCTTGCTTCATCCTTTTTATCTCTTACCAGGAAGGTAAGTCCCGCCCCGGCCAGAAGCAGTATGCCGGAGGTCATAAAGGAGGAATTAAAAGTCCCCGTTGTCGACAAGAGTGTCTGTGATGCCCGGCTCATAACAAAACCACCCACTCCCCAGGCAGTAAAGAGAATGCCATAATTGACGCCGAAATTTTTCATTCCCCACATATCCTTGGCGAAGGAAGGAAAGAGCGCCAGGTTTGCGCCATAGTTAAAACCGATAAATGTGGCCAGCAGGACAAGCACAACGGGGCCGCCCGTGCCGATAGCCATGACGGCTATAAACATGAGAAGGGCCTGAAAGCTGAATATTGCGGCCAGCGTGGACCTTCGTCCTACTTTATCAGATAAGGCCCCCGCTGCGATTCTGCCTGCTGCATTGCCTATGGCTAAAATAGCCACTGCCCAGAAGGCATTGGCCCCAAGGCTCTCTTTTGCCATGCCGGCGACACTTCCGATAACCATAAGGCCTGCCCCGGCGCCGATAAAGTAAAGCAGCCAGAGTTCCCAGAATTCAGCCGTCCTGATCATGGCAAGGGGGCCTGTCTCATTATCCTCTATCTGACTTCTTATGCCGGGGGCGTCCCCTTCCTTCTTTCTCCTGTCGACAAAGCCCCTGGGCACATAACCGTCGGGTGGATTGATGAGAAGTATGGCAAGAAGGGTGACGATAATAAAAAAGGCAATGCCGAAAAAGAGCATGGACTGCTGAAGCCCTATCGTTTTAAGAAGGTATTGAGCCAGCGGGGCAATATAGACGGCGGCCAGGCCAAAGCCTGAAACAACTATCCCGGCGATCTTGCCCGTCTTTGTCGGTGGATACCATTTAAGCGCCGGAGGCGTTGCCGAAGAGTAACCGAAGGCGATACCCGAACCGACAAGGAAGCCGAAGCCTGCTATCCATATGACATAGGATGTTGTTGTCGAGATGAGGATAAATCCGAGCCCCACAAGGAGACCGCCCATAATAGCCGTTTTTCTGGGGCCCAGCAGGTCCTGGCACTTTCCGGCGACGATCATCATGGAGGCAAAGACGAGGCAGCAAAGGGCGTAAGGGTCGTTAAGTGAAGAGAGAGACCAGTTGAAGGCCCCTTCACCGCCGCTTTCTATGGATCGTTTAATTTCGCCCTTAAAAATACTCCACGTATAAAGCACACCGAGGGCAAGGTTGATCCCCGTTCCGGCAGCGGTTACTATTTTTCCCCTGTCTTTTATTCCCTCCATAATAAAGTCCTCCCCTTCTTAAAAAGTCTTCTTATGATTAAAAGTGTAGCACCGGCAAAAAGCTTGTCAAATGGTTGGTAAGTTTTTTTCCACCACAAAGGGCACAAAGAAATTTTTTTATGCCCCTTTGCAAAGCAAAGTAAATTTGATATTAAATAGGCATAACTTTTCCAAAGGAGATGACCCATGAAAAAAATATGGATAGCCTTTGTTTTTTTATCACTTTTTACTGTGAAGGGGCTTGCCGCTGAAGAGATAAAAGAGGTGGTAATTTTTGAAAAACTGTCAAAAAAAGAAAAGACCATTCTTCTTGGCGAACATAACAGGGTCCGTGCCGATATTGGCGTGAAGGCCCTCGAATGGTCTGATGAGCTTTCCCGGTATGTAGAGCAATGGGCAAATTATCTGGCTGAAAATTTGTGTGTACTCCGGCATAGGCCCTCATCGGGAAAGTGGAAGCGGAAATACGGTGAAAATCTCTTTATGTGCGTT
>JAOUBX010000041.1 GCA_029860075.1 Deltaproteobacteria bacterium
TACAGGAAGTTATTTCGTTAAGGCACTTATCCGGTTTTAACCGGGCTTTGGGCGGCCTTTCTTTTGTTACTTTTCTTTGTCCGCAAAAGAAAAGTAAAATTATTATGGCATACCCTTTTAACTCTAACCCCGCACAAAGGATGGGGATTTCAAAGATTAATTAAAATTAATTCCGTCAATCCCTCAATGACTTCTCATACTCATCCATAAAGTGATAAAGCGAACTGTCGAGAACTTTTACTGCTCCATCGAGAAGGTGGCAGCGCCCGCCACCGGGTAAAATTTCACTGAGATTTTTCAGGGCATCGAGGTCACTCTTTCTCCCCCTCCCCGTATCGATCTTATCGAGAAGCATAGAAATGTAATAGGTCCCCGATTTACAGGGCGGACACTGGCCGCATGAGGAATGGGCAAAAAAGTTAACATACTCGGCAACACGTTTGACGATTCCCGTCCCTTCGGAAATAACGATCATGGCCCCTGTACCAAGGGCCGAGCGTCTTTCTTTTACCGATTCAAAATCGAGGTTAACATCGAGATCCTCTTTCGTGAGGATCGTATTTGACGGCCCACCCGTAAAAACGGCCTTAAGCTCCTTACCGAGAAGCATGCCGCCGCCATACTCGAAGATCAATACTTCCAGCGGTGTTCCCATGGGCAATTCATAAACACCGGGCTTTAAAACATCGCCACTGAGAGAAAATATCTTTGTCCCCGTCGCTTCACCAACACCAAGGTCCTTAAACCACCGGGCGCCGTTTCTAACAAGATGAGAAACATTGCAGAGTGTCTCCATATTATTTATCAGTGTGGGGCAGCCGAATACGCCTGATTCGGCAGGATAAGGCGGTTTCCCCCTGGGGAAGGGGAACTTCCCCTCTACCGATTCGATGGCCGCCGTCTCTTCACCACCAATATAATGGCCCGAGGTGCGGTGAATTCTCAACTCCAGACGTCCACCGGTATGTTCATTAACAAGGTCGTAGAGGTTGGATTCCCGCCATTGCATAAGGGCCTCTTCCATGGCTGCATGGGCACGGTCGAGTTCGGGATTAATGTAGAATACGATTTTGTTAATCCCTGTCGTAACGGCCGCAATAAGTGCGCCTTCAATGAGCTGGTGCGGTGTTTCCTCGATAAGCACCCGGTCCTTAAATGTTCCCGGCTCATCTTCATTTCCATTGCAGATAAGATATTTGTCACCTTTGGTCTTCTTATCGACAAGAAATTTCCACTTAATGTGTGCAGGAAAGCCGCTGCCACCAAGTCCCCGGAGCCCCGCCTCTTTCACCATTTCAAGAACGGCGGCAGGATCGGAAAGGGCCTTTCTCAGCGCCTCCCCTCCCCCAACTTCCAGCCAGCGCTGAAAATCAGCCCCGAAACGGATATTTTCATGCAGTAATACCTGATTAAGTTTAATCATTTCCCATTCCCCCTCTTGGCATAATCAGGAAAGAGAACAGGGCTCTTCTTCTCCATGCTCATACCGGCGTGGGTCAGTTCACGCCTGAGCCTGCTTAAGTGTTCTATTGTCACTTTCTTATGGCCCCTGCCATGAGAAATGGCTGATGCACTCTGTCCGGCACGTCGTCCAAAGCAGATAATCTCCAGCAGGGCATTACCCATGATACGATTTCTGCCGTGGATTCCACCGCTTACTTCCCCCACACAGTAGAGGCCGGGAACCGTTGTCTGACCATTTTCGTCAATAACAGCGCCGCCATTTTGATAGTGCAGCGTAGGATAAACCATGAGCGGTTCTGTTTCAGGATCGAGATTGCACATTTTCCCCGTCTGAAGAACTTTCGGAAAGCGCTTCTGTAAAATTCCGGGCTCTTTCTTTTCAAGATAGGGCGTATCGAGCCAGACGCCCTGGATACCATCATCAGTAAAAACACCCCTCCCCTCAGCGCACTCTCTGAGGATGGCAGAAGTAACGCAGTCTCTTGCTTTTAGTTCATCGATAAAACGTTCCCCTTTGCCGTTTAAAAGCCTTGCTCCGGCGGAACGTATACCTTCCGTAATAAGCGAGCCCGACATATGGCTCGGATAGGCCATGCCTGTGGGATGATACTGGAATGAATCGATATCTCTCAGTTTAGCACCCAGGCGATAGGCAAGAACGAGGCCGTCTGCCGTGGCGCCTATATGGTTGGAAGTGGGGAATTTATTCAGATGAACACGGCCGATGCCGCCTGTAGCCATAATAACGGCCTGTGCCTTTATTATGGTATAGTTCTGCTTGTTCAGCGAGAGCACGACGGCCCCTGCACAGTGGCCCGATTCGTTAGAAAGAAGCTCGACGACAGGGTTATACTCCCACACATCGACTCCGCTGTTGAGTACCCCTTCACGAAGCGCCTTCATCATTTCAAGGCCCGTATAGTCACGATAGTAAACGATACGGTCTGCCGATGTCCCACCTGCACGACGGAGCATGAGATCGCCGAAACGGTCTTCATCAAACTGCATCCCCTGGCCTATAAGCCACCTGATCGTGTCGGGCGCATCGGTAACGAGGCTTTTGACAAGTCCCGAATCGGCAACAAAATGCCCACCTTTAATGGTATCGTCAAAGTGCATCTGCGGTGTATCGTCCTTGCCGATAGAAGCCTGTATGCCCCCCTCAGCCATTACCGTATTGGAATCACCGAGCCTGAGCTTGGTAGCAAGGATGACCCTTGCCCCTTCCTTGGCAGCCGTCAGAGCTGCGGCACAGCCCGCCCCGCCGCCGCCGATGACGAGAACATCCGTTTCATAAACAGGCGCACCGGCAAGATCAGCTTCCTCGATGACAGCATCAGCCTGCAAAATACCGGCAAGCTGGCTGTGACACATTTCACCGGCATTGGGACCGATTGTGAGTGGAACCATTGTTCCCTCAACATAATCAGGGTGATATTTCTTCAAAAGTTCGGGAACATCCACCTCTTCAGGTGAAGAAACATCACCGGAAAGCTGCCCGTATATTTTTAGAGCTTCCGCTCTTTTTATTCCTTTTGCCATGAAATTATTCCCTGTCTTCAGTTTTTTCGTCATATTCAACAGGATAGAGACCTTTTCTCATGGCCTCTAACCGGTTAATCAGGTTTGAAGGGCGAATATGAAAATAAGCGGTAATTCTTCTGCCGAAAAGACCGACATGATTCGGTGTAATTCTCTCAGGGCAAGAGGTAAGGCAAAGCCCGCACATGACGCATTCCAGAAAATGTTCACCCGACTCCTTGAACTTCCCTGCAACGGCCAGTTCAACCCCCTTTTCAACATCGATATCCTTGGGGCAGGACTTGGTACAGCCGCTGCAATGGCGGCAGTTAATTGCCTCGGGAAAGACCTGATGAAACTGGGCCTGCGTATCCCAGGAATTCTGAAAATCTTCAAGCTGGTAGTGATGATGGTTGGATGTGGGAAAAACGAGAAAAATAATCTGCATTCCCTTCTCAACAATTGTCTGACAACCGAGTTCCGTCGTAATTTCCGATCCGCCGGCACGCCTTACTAGCACCTTGCAGGCGCCGCAAACCCCCTCAAGACAACCGACGCCGTGAACCATGGGGTATCCCGCATGCCACATGGCCTGAATAGCCGACATGGCATGAGGAAGCTTGATATCCTTTCCGTTTATATTGACCTCAATCGTTCCTTCGGCCATTTTTTTTATACCTCATTTACTTTCACCGGTTTTTACAAAACAGGATAATTAAGATAATCCCCGGCCTCTTTGGATTCAAAGAAATCAGGCTACACATAATAACACAGAGAGCTATCATCTCAAATCTCAAAATAAGCCCCCACCCATTAACAGCCCTTGACTCGCCTCAAATATTTGTTGCCAAAACCTTACAGGCTGCCCGGGCTGCCTGTAAGGTTTGACAATAGACATATTGCTCGCTAAGCTATCAATATGAGACCTTAATAAAAGTTGTTCCTCTATTTTTACATTTGATTTTATCAATAATCAAATAGGGAGACAAAATACCACGCTATCCTTTTGACGCAGGTGTATATGAATAATGCAAATTTTAAAAAATATGAAGATGACTTTATTCACGCTCTCCTAAGCATAAACAAGGCAAGGGCAGAGGAGATTTTAAGTGAACTGGTCAAAGAAGAATGTTTAATAACTATTGGGGACAAATTTCTTGCCCCGGCCCTGGAAAGGATCGGAAAAGACTGGGAAAAGGGGATTACTTCTCTGGCGCAGGTATACCTTAGCGGCCACATGTGCAATACTATTCTCGATAAAATGCTGCTCTCCAAAGAATCTTTTCAAAAGAAACAACCTCCTATGGCTATAGCAACACTGAGTGATTTTCATACGCTTGGCAAGCGAATAGTCTTCTATTCCCTGAAAGTTTCCGGTTATAAAGTAGATGACTTTGGACACGGCCTCCTCATTCATGACCTCGTCAATAAGTGTCAGGAGAATAAAACAGAAATCCTTCTTGTTTCTACTCTTATGTTACCGTCGGCCTTACTCGTCAAACATCTGATAGAGGCCTTAAAGGATGGGGACCTTCATGTAAAAGTTATCGTCGGCGGCGCGCCTTTCTACTTTGACAGAGAACTCTGGAAAGAAGTAGGCGCAGATGCAATGGGTTATAACGCTTCCGATGCGCTGGGAATAGTCAAACGCCTGTCAGGAGAACTCAAATGAATGAAAAAGCATTTACACCCATGAGTCGTCTTTTGACGGCGCTTTCATTCCGGGAGCCTGATCGTGTCCCCTTTTTCCTGCTGCTGACCATGCATGGCGCAATCGAGTTGGGCATACCGATTAAGGACTACTTTTCAAAAGCAGCCAATGTTATCGAAGGCCAGCTCCGCATGAGAAAAAAGTACCGCCATGATTGCTTCTACACCTTTTTTTATGCGCCCATTGAAGTAGAGGCCATGGGTGGCGAGGTCTTTTACCGCGAGGACGGGCCTCCAAATTCAGGAAAACCGCTCATAAATAAATGGGAGGAAATTGAAAAGCTCTCTCCACCGCCGGTAGCAGACGCGCCCTGTTTACAGAAAGTCATTGAGGCAACAAAAGGACTGAAAAAAGAAGTGGGCAATGACGTGCCTATTATCGGCGTTGTTATGTCTCCTTTTTCCCTGCCTGTTATGCAGATGGGTTTTGAAAAGTATATACACTTTCTTTATGAACAACCCCGCCTGTTTGAACAATTAATGACGATTAATGAAAATTTCTGTACAGAATGGGCAAATGCCCAACTGGAGGCAGGGGCTACGGCAATCTGCTATTTCGACCCTGTATCTTCAATAACGATTATTCCCAAAGAAAAATACCTGGAAACGGGATTTAAGGTTGCCAAACGAACCATTGCCCGAATCAATGGACCTACGGCAACCCATATGGCATCGGGGCTGTGCCTGCCCATTGTGGATGAACTGATAGAAAGCGGCACCAATGTGATTGGAGTGAGCGCGCTTGAAAACCTGGAATCTCTCAAAAAAAACTGCCGGAAAAAGCTGGCCATCCTTGGCAACCTGAACGGTATCGAAATGCGCCGATGGACTGAAGAAGAGACAGAAAGAATCGTTAAGGAAACCATCAAAAAAGGCGCTCCCGGAGGAGGACTTATCCTTTCCGACAATCATGGAGAAATTCCCTGGCAGATACCGGAAGAGGTCCTGCTGGCAATTTCAAATGCCGTCCATAAATGGGGCAAATACCCCATATCCATCTGAAAGGCAAAAAAATATATTTTTTTGCAGCAGAATATATCACACCCAAAACATCCTGTTCCCGCATACAACGGTTCTCTCGTTTCTTTCAAAGACCTTTCTCTTTTAAACAATTCAGACCTGCCGGCCGGCGAGTATAACATTACTTTTGCCATCGATAATAATGGGGATAGTGTTCTCGATAAAACCTTCAGTCAGGAAATCACGATAAAGGTAAAAAATGATGAAGACTGCCGCCGCTGTCATGAAAGTGTCGATCGTCCAGACCCTACGGATATTCCTTCAAGGCATCATGCGCTGATAAATAGCGGCGGTTTAGGTTGTCTCGATTGTCACAACATTATAACAAATGACGATGGTTCAAGTACTCTTAACATAATAAGAACCTGCTCGGTCTGCCATAATCAGCCGGAACAAATGCGCGTTACCTATCAAAGACCCATACCTGATGAGTCCCTTACCCAGAGGCATCATCAGCGGGCAAGCAATGAAGGGTGGGATTGCGTTTTCTGCCACACATCAGGCCAATAGTAATTGTCTCATAATTTTTATCAATATGACAGAGGGGGATGGTTTGGTCCATCCCCCTCTTTTTTTGAAATCCCTTCTGCCTGCCCCTTTTTATTTTTTCAGGGCCTTAAGCCGCTCTTTCGCCTTCTGTGAATTTTCACTTTTGGGGTAATCCCTTATCGGCATCAAAGTCAAAAACATTTCTCTCCCTGCATACCACTTATTAAGTATTAAATCTACTGCGAAAACGCCCTTTTGGCCGGCATTATCCGGTTAGGAAATTGCACCGCTGTTCCTCCCCCTTCAAGGGGGAGGTCAGAAGGGGGATGGGGTTCTTACATTTCTGCAAAATCCTACCCGGACACTACTGCATTTTTCTCGCTACAATTTACTAAGTCCGACAGACTCCTGGAAAGGGCCCTTTCCAGGTTTAAATAACAGCCTGAGTTGACAATCATTTCACTGTCAGATAGTCTTTCCATATCAACACTTTCTTAATTCCAAGAATCACACCCTGCCGCAAGCAGCAGGATATGAGCGCGGAGACGACACATCCACTTTATCCCCGTCCATGGAGAGTGCAACCGCCAGGGATTCAAAACCTGTGAACAGACAAGGGATCGATTACAAAAAATACGAAGATAACTTTATTCATGCCCTGCTCTCTATGAACAAATCCAGGGCAGAGCAGATTCTAAGAGAGCTGGCTAAGAAAGAGAAGCTCCTCTATATTTGCGACAATTTCATAACCCCGGCATTTGAACGAATAGGGAAAAACTGGGAATGTGGGATTACACCTCTATCCCAGCTATATATTGGCAGCCATATCTGTAATGCTATTCTTGATAATATGCTCGTCAACGAAACACTTCCTAAAAAAAAACAACCCAACCTGGCCATTGCCACGCTGGGTGATTTTCACACACTCGGTAAAAAAATAGTCATTTACGCCCTCAAAACAGCCGGTTACAAAGTCATCGATTTCGGCTATGGGCTCCTCATCCATGATATTGTGGAAAAGTGCAAACAAAAGGAGACGGAGATTCTTCTCATTTCAAGCCTCATGGATTCCTCGGCTCTGTTAACAAAACAGCTCATAGAGGCCCTGGAAGATGAAGGTCTTCACATAAAAGTCGTTGCAGGTGGGGCGCCCTTTTGTAAGGACAAGAACCTCTGGAAAGAAGTCGGCGCTCATGCCATGGGCCACAATGCTTCAGACGCCCTGGGGATTATCAAGCGTTTTGAAGAAGAACTCTGCTAACTGAGAATTTCTTGGTTCTTTCCTGATAAAGTTGAAAACCCTATTAACCAACCACAGAGACACGGAGATTGGTGAAAAAGCAAAAGACCCTTTAATACAAATATAATGCCTATTAAAAAGCCTGATATCTGAGGCCCTTGCAAAACTCTTTGTCATCCCCGAAATGTTCAATCGGGGATATGGTTTTCTGTAACAAAACACCCTATTCCCACTTATACCCCAAGGACACTTTGTCACTTTGTTCGGGCGAGCGGGAATGACAGCCTCTTTGTACTTTTGCAAAAACCTCATCTTTCTTTCATATTCCTCTGTGTCTCTGCGCCCCTGTGCTTAAGATGGCTTGTTTCAACTAAAATACGAATGAGCCAATTTCTCTTACATAAAACAGTACTTTCACTTCCTTTTATTACTTTTTAAGGGCTTTAAGCCGCTCTTTCGCCTTCTGCGAATATTCACTTTTCGGGTAATCCCTTATGATCTCCTCATATAAGCTTACCGCATGTTTGTGATTATTCTGAAGCTCCTCAAACTGTGCCGTTTCATAAAGCTCCTTTGCACCGGAACCTGAACAGGCAAAAAGGACCAGCATTAATACTATCGTAATCAGTCTTTTCATAGAATACTCCTTAAGATTTTATTGTCTCTTTCCTTTAGTCTCTTTTGACAGGATTTACGGGGCTATCTTAATCTTAAATATGCAAAGCCGCAATGCTTTTCATCCTGTCGGGTCAGGAACCGGAAAAGGGCTGGATGAATTTCACCTTAATTGAAATATATCCCGCTGTCAGTTGGCCCTTGTTAAGGGATTGCTTTGGGTTGAACAAAAAACCTCCCCCTTGGGCTAAGGGGGATTGAGGGGGTTACTATCATTAATGGTGTTACCGACAAATTCCTCCAATGCATCAAACACCCCTTCTATATTCTGCAAAACATCATTATTCCAAAACCGTATGGTTTTTATCTCCCGTGTTTTCAGATAATCAGTTCGCGCTTCATCATATTCCATGATCTCCTTCTCCGAGTGATGCCCGCCATCCAACTCTATAGCGAGTTTCAACCTGGGGCAGTAAAAATCGAGGATATAGGAACCAACGCTGTATTGACGAAAAAACTTCAATCCTCTAAATTGCTTGTTCCGCAATTTTTGCCAAAGAATTCTTTCCGCTAAACTTTGATTGCGACGAAGCTCTATTCGCCGATCCTTTAGAGCTTGACTGTTATAAGTCTGTTTCATGTGACCTTCTTTATTATTATAGTAACCCCTCCCAACCTCCCCTTAGCCCAAGGGGAGGAGCAAATATGCCCCTTCTTGGCCAAAAAGGTGCAATAATCCCTTTTGCCTTATCAGGAAGCGGAAAAACCTCCCCCTTGGGCTAAGGGGGATTGAGGGGGTTACTATCATTTACATTACTCTTATACCACCCCATTTAACTTAATCAGGCAAAACTATAGCACATTGATAAAAAATGAAAAAACAGGAAATTTGTGACAGATATCGAAACTTTTAAACCCTTCAAGCGATCAAGCCGTTTAAACAGATTAATCGGCTTGAACCCTTCCAGGACATCATCCTAAAGCGTTGTTATTTCCAGGCGATTCTTCCTTCTCTGCCAGTCCGGCATTAGCTCTTCAAGCAGCTTATAGAAACCGGCGCTATGATCATTAAACTGAATATGACAGAGTTCATGGGTAATGACATATTCAATGCAATCCTTCGGCACACGGATTAATGAAAGGTTAAGTGTAAGCCTTCCTTTTTGGGATAAGCTGCCCCACCTTGTCTTCATTTTCCGGATTTGAAGTTGCGGGCAGTCATAACCGTGCTGTTTAAAGCGCCCCATAACCGTCTCATAAATCTGCGGCATCTTTTCCCATGCCTTTTTACGGTACCATGACAAAAGGCAATCCTTTACCCTGTCGGCGCTTATCCGACCTTTTATTGTCACCATCATTTGACGGCGCATAACTTTTACACTGTCCCTCTCACCCGTTATAACCTTTAAACGGTATTGCTTTCCAAGGTAAAGGTGAGTCTCGCCGCTCACGTAGCTGCGCGGCGGAGTTCTTGGCTCGAACTGACTGAAGTGGACTATCTGCTTAACTATCCATCTCACGCGTTTCCTGACGCGCTTTTCAATATGAGACCAATCGGTATCCAAAGGCGCCTTGACAATAACCCGTTTATCGGGATGAACGGCAATCTCCATTGTCTTTCGATTCACAAAGAGCACATTAAAGCCGATTTGCTCCCCGCCATAATGAATCATTCCTTTTTCCATCATGATTGGCGATTCCTGTTTTTTGCCAATTTAAGGGAATCTTCTATAATCGCGTCCATCTCTTCCATTGTCAGGTCAATCCCCGCGCCGTCCCTCACCTCGTCATAAAGATAATCGTCAATTTCATTCATGGTTTGCTTTTGCGCGTCAAAATCGTCAATAAAATTAACCTTCCAGTTACGTTTCACTATATGGCGTATGGCTAAAGCCGTATCGCTTGCAATATTTTCACACCTTTTGGCATCGATGCCCTTGCCATCGAAAAAGGGCTTGATAATACCGAAAAAAGCCATAGCCTCATGGTCATCACCAATAGCCTCAGGCATATCGTCATGCTCCCTGCGGACAACCTTGCCACGAATATCGATTGCCCTGTTCAGGTATTCCAGGTCTGAAATTCTCTTTGCCCTGAAATCATCGATTGCCTGCTGAATGAGCTTTGAAAACTTTGTAAAAAAGGCGGGATCTTCTCCCATATGTTCGGCAATGGCCTTTTTCGTTGCATGAGCGATTGCATCGGCCCGTGCGGCTTTCGTTTTTGTTTCATAAATGCCCTGCTCCTGCTTTACCTTAAGAAAAGTATCTTCGTCGAAGATGTTGACGGGGTCATTGAGTTGATAAACCTCACTGGCAAAAATATGAGTATCAAGAAGCTTTTTCAGCTTCGGTTCATAGTGGCGGCGGTAATCGATGGTTTCTGCATAACGCAGTTTGACGGACGTCCTCATTTTCTGGAAGTGTTTCAAATCATTTTTATACTGTTTCAGCTTTGCATCCGACACAGACATGACAAATTGCTCCGATGAAAGGGCTATCCCCAGGGTAAAGGAATAATCGGAAAGCCTTTCATAAAAATCGTGACGTAGTATTTCATCACCGAGCATAAGCTCATAAGCTTCTTCGTCATGTTCATTCTCGACGCCTCTGAAAATATCCCAGAGGTCGGAGTGCCGCTGGGGCAGTTTTTTCACTTCCTCATCGATACTTCTCAAGGCACCCTTAATGTCTTCTTCATCAAAACCGCTCAGTTCCTTGTATGAGGTTAGCGCATTATCCAGTTCACCCAAAACACCTTCATAATCGACAATATAACCGTAATCCTTGGGCTCGCCCGTCAGTTCATCTTCGTAAAGGCGGTTTACACGGGCAATGGCCTGGAGCAATGTATGGCCCCGAAGGGTACGGCAGAGATAAAGCACCGTATTCCTGGGGGCGTCAAAGCCGGTTAAGAGCTTATCGACGACAATGAGAATTTCCGGCTCCTCTTCATATTTGAACCTTTCCGTAATTTCCTTGTTATAGGCCTCTTCCGAAATGTAGCGCTTCAACATTTTGGTCCAGAATTTCTGAACCTTGTCTTCCGGTTCATCATCCACTTTTTCATCGCCCTCACTTTTACCGGGCGGCGAGATAATCACCTTTGATTTAACATAACCGATATGATCGAGGTATTCCTTGTACTTGAGCGCCGTCACCTTGAGAGGCGCCACCAGCTGCGCCTTTAAGCCCGTTCCCTGCCAGTTGCTGCGGAAATGCTCGCTAATATCAAAGGCCCGCATATAAACCACCTGCTCGGCCTTACTCAGCATATTGGCCCTGGCATACTTCTTTTTCAGGTCCCCTTTTTGCTCCTTTGTCAGCCCCTGCGTATGCCGTTCAAACCAGAGATCGATGGCCTTTTTGTTCTGCTCCATCTCCACATGACGGCCCTCGTACAAAAGGGGGACCACGGCGCCGTCTTTCACGGCCTCATCGATAGGATAGGCGTCAATGAGGCCGCCAAATTTGACGAAATTGTTCTTCTCCTTTTTCATGAGCGGTGTGCCGGTAAAACCGATATAGCAGGCACGGGGAAACATTTGCCGCATCCGCGAATGGAGTCCTTTAAATTGCGTCCGGTGCGCTTCATCGACAAGGATAAAAATCTCTGCCGAATCTTCCACATGCTTTCTCACATTAAGGGCTTTATCGAACTTGTGAACCAGTGTGGTAATAATGGAGGCCTTCTTTTCGCAGACCAGTTCCAGAAGATGACGGCCCGTTTTGGCCCTCTTTTTATCGAGTCCGCAGGAGGCAAAGGTATTGCCCAGTTGCTCGTCGAGATCGACGCGGTCCGTTACCAGCAAGATCCGCGGATTGATGATAGACCTGTCCATAACAAGCGCCCTTGCCAGCCAGACCATGGTCAGCGACTTGCCCGAACCCTGCGTATGCCAGAGAATACCGCCTCTGCGGATACCCGCTTCATCGAATTCCTTGACTCGCTTCATAATCCGTCTGACGGCAAAATACTGCTGGTAGCGGGCAATTTTCTTGTTGCCGCCGTCAAAGAGGGTAAAGTGACAGGCAAGTTCAATCAATCTTTCAGGCCGGCAGAGGCTGTAAATGGCCCTGTCCTGCTTCGTTACCTGCCTGCCGCCTTCCTGCGCAAGACTATGGAAGAACTTCCTTGCCGGGGCAAAGTCACCTGAAAAAAGCGACCCTTTGCTCTCGCGGCTCAGGGGCTGATTAACCATTCGGGCAAGCCTTTCATCAACCTTCTCCCTTTCCTGCCAGTGAGCCCAGTACTTTTCCGCCGTACCTGCCGTGCCATAGGTCGCTTCATTTTTGTTGATGCCCATCACCACCTGGGCATAGGCAAAGAGTTTGGGAATGTTATCTTCCCGCTCGTTGCGGATGGACTGTTTTATGGCCTCTTTCACTTCTATTTCAGGGCTTTTGCACTCCATAACAACGAGAGGAATGCCGTTAACAAAAAGGACAATGTCGGGTCGCCTTTTTTTATCGCTCCGCGTGCGGTCGACAGAAAATTCCGCCGTTACATGAAATTTGTTTTTTGAGGGGTTGGTCCAGTTAATGTAGTAGAGGTTAAAGCTTCTGGCATCGCCTTCAATACTTTGTTCCAGCGAAGTGCCCAGCGTTAGCAGGTCGAATATCTTTTCATTGGTTTTCTGAAGGCCATCGAACTTGACGTTTTTAAGTTTTTGAAGAGCCGTCTGGATGTTTTCTTCACTGAAACGGTACTCACGGCCCTTATGATGAATGCGGTTAATCTCCTTAAGCTGCGCTTCCAGCACCTCTTCAAGGATGACATTTCCCGTACTTCCCTTGCGAAGGGCATAGACCTGCTCTGGCGGCACATATTCATAGCCCAGGTTGATAAGCAGTTGCAGCGCCGGAATCTGGGAGAGGTATTTTTCGTTAAAGCGGAAGCCCCCTGTTGAATAGGTCGTCCTGTCTTCACTCATTTGCTTCGCTTCCTTTCGGCAGAGCGAACACGGTAGAGACGTTCCGTAAAGCCACCCTCCTTTTCAAAATCACTTGCCAGTGTGGCAAGCTGGCGGTCGAGGAGGTAGCAGCAGAGATTCAGGAGGGAAAGTGCAGCGTTAGCAACCAGAACTTCGGAAGGCAAAGACTTGCACGGACCTTCACCGACTGCCAGGGACTTCTCTTTTTCGGCTTTATTGTCCCTGTCTGTCCGTGCATGACCATAACTGTCCCTGCGCTCTCTCCAGAGCGCCCGTTCCTCCTCCACCCAGTTCCGTAGATCATCCAGGGTTTTGCAGCGTCTTGCCTTGAAGCGCATGAGTGCCGGGTGGTCCGGCTCCCACATAGGCATCCCCCGCTGCCTCAAAAAATCCTCATAATCGAGGCGAAGCTCCTCCAGGCTGGCCCGCGCCACGTTGGTCAATTTCAGTTCCGTCTTTTTAGACGTGGCCGACGCCTGGCTTCCTTCGGCAATGTTTTGTACGCCGCTTCGCGCCGCCTGCACCATCTGGTCCCGCGTGCGGCTGAAGCGGTCCACGTAGCGGTCGCAAAAGCGCACCGTCACGTCATAAACGAGTTGGCCCACCTGAAAGCTTTTCAGCTTGCGGTAGCCGCCGTGTTTAGGGATTAGTGGTTCTTTTTCAGACATCTTCCCCCCCTTCAAACATTTACTACGTCCCTGCCCTGTCCGTGCTGTCCGTGCAAGTCTGTGCCCCCTTCACCCGCCACCGGCCGGTGAGAACCTTTTGCATGAGGCCGCGTTTTTGGGTTTTGTAAGCATTGAGCTGTTTTTTAAGCAGGTTGATTTCTTGTTGAGCGGTGTTCAGGGTGTCGGCTATTGTTTTTTGTATATTCAAGTTAGGGAGATTAAGTTTCAACTTCAGTATTTGTTTATCCGACAATTCCTTTTGCCCTGTACCATCCATGATCTGACCAACACGTTTATAATAATCACGTCGGCAAAAATAATAAAAAAGAAAATCTGAAATTAACTTATAACTCTTCAACGATAATGATGTGATTGCATTTGATGCAATGTAACCATCCAGATGAGCAGGAACTATACCGAACCCCCCATTGTGAAAATTCTGGCGTCCGATTAGAAATTCACCAGCTTCACGGGTATAGTATGGGCGGCCGCGCTCCGTTAACTTTGGTTTAATACGAGTGTTTGCTTCAATTCCGAGGCAATGCAGCTTAACAGTTAGAAGTGTTTTGCCTTCAACAGATGACAAGGGTAACTTTTTTAAAATAGTGGCAACGTCCCCTAATTTCACACTTTTCCATTCATCTGACACGCTTCCATCAATAAATAATTTGTTGAGCCACCATTTAAATCGGCTTTCCTTTGCTCCAATCAGCCTTTCCGTTTTTTCAATGGCTTTGTCCCAGGTGGAAAGGAGGGATGCAATAGCGGTTTGTTCGTTAAAGGGTGGAAGATTTACGGATAATGGCTTTATAGTATGAAGATTAATATTTGCTTGTGCATTCTGAGTTGCTCGTGACTTAAAGTAGTATTTTTGAGTTTGCAAGAAATATTTAAGCCAGTCCTTACTAGTACCCTTTTGGGGCCGAATGGCAACAAGACTATCAGGGCATGCAAAGTCAAAACCAACCTCAGCAATATCTCCAATATTAGCGGCAATAGTAATAAGCAACGTTCCGGCAGGAAATAGTCTGCTGACTTTAAGGCCCTCATCATTTAATGTCTGAGAATAAGACTCAATCACTCCAGTTGCAGAGGCTACATCTCCTGTTTGTAGAAAAGGAATATTCCCACCATAGTATTTTGGGTCATTTCTCGGTCGTGCAGAAAACTTTCCACGTTCCACTGTGGCAATTTCCTCTAACCTGACAAACTTCCAATTCGTCATTCATATCCTCCAACAAGTACTAAACTCTCTAACAATGATGGCAATTATTTTTTCTAAAAAAACAACTCTTACCATTCCGAGAACATCCTCGAAATGGTTATTAAAAGGGCAATTAAATGTGTGTCATACCCGAAGGCTTTTATCGGGTATCCATATCTTTTAAAACCTGGATTCCCGCTAAAACAATGCGGGAATGACAATCTTATGAACGCAACGATTGTGTTGCAGAGTTAATATAAACTGTCACTGACCATTTTTCCCACTTGGTAAAAATGGTAAACTCAAGTGCATGTTCATCAAGACTTTATCTTTTCTATCTGCGCCCATCTGCGTAATCTGCGGATTCATCTTTCAGCCCCTACATTATCCACAGATGACGCAGATTTGCGCAGATTAAAAACTATCCTTTTGTATTCCAGCTGTTTCGCTCCAAAATTTATCAAGAGACTTCTGTTAAGCCCTGATGCTTTAAGGTAGTTGATAACCTGTGATTCTTCTATTCCAGATAACTGTTTTAGTGCTTTCAATTCAACAATAACGGAACCGAAACACACAAAATCAGCCTTGTAATGCGCATTGATAGGCTTGCCCCGATAGAAAACAGGCAGCTTTTTTTCCCGCTCAAAAGGAATCCTCATCACCTGAAATTCCTGTTCCAATGCTTCCTGATAAACGGCTTCCAAAAAACCATGTCCCAACTCCTTATGCACTGCCATTGCAGCCCCGATAACGGCATAGGTTTCACTGTCTCTTATATTTTTATCTTCTTTCTTCTGATACATTATTAAGCCCTTTTTTATCCGCAGATTACGCAGATGGGCGCAGATAAAAGACAAAAAGAAATCACTTTATAGTTTTAATCTGCGTAAATCTGCGTAATCTGCGGATCATCTTTCAATCCCCTTGAGCATCTCCGCCATTTTGCCCCTCACATCAAGCAACTCCTTCTCAAGGTCATCTATCTCCCTCTGCACGGCGTCAATATCAATCTCTTCCTCTTCCTCAAAGGTATCCACATATCTCGGGATATTGAGATTGAAATCATTCTCCTTAATTTCATCGAAGCTTGCCACATAGGCGTATTTATCCACTTCCTTACGCGCCTTACAGGTGGAAACAATCTTCTCCATATGCGCATGGAGAAGCGTATTCCGGTTCTTCCCGCTCTGAAACTCGCTGCTGGCGTCAATAAAGACAACATCCTTTCGCCCTTCATTGACGCCCCCTTTTTCCCGCGAACGGTCAAAAACAAGAATGGCAACAGGAATGGACGTTGAAGGAAAAAGATTGGCAGGCAGTCCCACAACGGCATGGAGCATATTTTCCTCAATCAGTTTTTGGCGAATGCGCCCTTCACCCCCGCCTCGAAAAAGCACACCGTGAGGCACGACGACGGCCACGCGGCCCTCCTTGGCAAGGGCCCGCTCCACCATATTGAGAATAAAGGCCCAGTCGCCCTTGCTCTTTGGCGGCACACCCCGCATAAAACGCTTGTAGGGATCTTTGTCGGCATTCTCAGCGCCCCACTTGTCCAGCGAAAAAGGCGGATTGGCGACAACGACATTGAATTTCATGAGCCTGTCATTTTCCACCAGCATGGGACTGTTGAGCGTATCGCACCACTCGATACGGGCACCGTCCATGCCGTGAAGAAACATATTCATCCTTGCCAGCGCCCAGGTAGCACCGTTCACCTCTTCACCGAAAAGGGCAAAGTCCTTTCCCATCACTTCACGGCCCGCCTCGATAAGCAGACCGCCCGAACCGCAGGAAGGATCACAAATGCGGTCGCCCGCCTTCGGTTCAGCCAGTTTTGCCAGCAGTTCGGAAACCTTGTAGGGCGTATAGAATTCACCCGCCTTTTTTCCTGCGTCACTGCCGAAACGCTCTATCAGATAAATATAGGTATTGCCGATCACATCTTCACTGACCCGGCTGGGACGCATATCGAGCTTTGCACTGGCAAAATCTTCAAGCAGGTTTTTAAGCCGCCTGTTGCGGTCCCCCGGTTTGCCAAGGTTGGCTTCACTGTTAAAGTCGATATTTCTAAAGACGCCTTCCAGCTTGGCCTTGTTGGCTTCCTCGATATGGTCCAGCACAATGTTGATAAGCTCACCGGCATTGGGCCTTTCCCGCCGTTCATGAAGGCTGTAATAATCGGCAAGAAAAGTGTCCAGCACTTGATCGGTATCTTCATCTTTAAGTTCGACAACAGGCAGGGTAAAGCGCTCACGTTCCAGCTTACGGCGAATACGAACCTCATCATCGCCGTATTGTTTTTTGTATGTTTCGTAATGGTCCTTCCAGACATCGGAAATGTATTTAAGAAAGAGCATGACAAGGATATAGTCCTTGTACTGTGCCGGATCGACAACGCCCCGGAAGGTATCACATGCCGCCCATGCTGTATCGTTAATCTCTTTCTGTGAAATCTTGCCTGTCATCAAATCTCTCCATAAACCACATTATTTTGTAACCATTCAGAATCAATATGTGACTGTTCAGATTACCGCTATTTTGTTCGATTACATGAAAAAAACGCACAGGTTACTGCTGTAAATGAGCATTTTTGACGCAGTTATCGGGCAAAAGAGTGGTGAGATGAACAGTTACTTTTCTTTTTCCATCATATGTTGGCACCAGCCGCAAAAACCACCCTTTTCATAGGCCTGAAACATTTCAATCCATGGGATGTGAGCGCCGCATCTGCCGCATTCTTCAGTATAATATTGATGCCATATATATTGGTTAAAATCATCTTTCTGATTTTCTGTCAGGTAATCATAACCGCTTTGGGCAATAAGTTCCACAATTTCCAGAAGTTCATCTTCCAGTTCACCTGATTTGATTAATTCATCGATAAATAGATAAAAGTCATTATCGGAAATACGCCATTCAATATGAGCCGCATCAAGTTTACCGTCATGGGAATAATCGTCTCTTGCCAAAGATAGACAGCTTGTATCAATAAGCAGTTTACGTTTTTCAAGGAGCCTTGTCTGCAATTCAATCTCTTTGTTCATGAGTTCGGCCATGTGGGTAATTTTCTTCTGTATTTCCAGTGGCGGCAGGTCGATTTCCATACTTTCCAGTATCTTTTTTGGCACCAGCGCAACCGTTTGCGCCTGCGCCTTGCCTTTAAGCTTTTTTTGAGTTTGGGGGTGATTAAGGAACCAGGCAAGGTACTGCGTCAGCGTCCCATACACATTGGGTCTTATAATATAAAAAACACCGGAGGCTATAAGCTTGTCCTTTTTGCCTTTTACAATAGCGGCAAAGTTATTTTCACCCCGCGACATAAAGAGTACATCCCCCGCCCTTACCCGGTAGTTCATCGGTTCCCTGTCAATTGAAATTGATAAAAGATCACTGCTGTCCAGTTCTCTTCTCTCATCAAAATCCCTCGACTGAATAATCTCATATTCACCGTCAATATGAGGTCTGATTTTTCCGCGGGGCTGATAGCCGATCTGAATTTGGGCAATCTCTTTTAACTGTACTTTCATCTTTTTCCTGTCAAGAAATAAAAAAGCGGGACCGCATTTGAACGGTCCCGCTTACTTTTACTGTTTTGTGGAAGGTGTTATTTTGTAAACGTATATAAAGCGCGCAGATTCATCACCACCGCCTGCGCCACCCCGGCAACCTGATTCAAGGAAAATATTCTCCATTTTACGGGCAATATCGACGTTGCCGCAGTCTCTTTCTATCCAGGCTCCTTTCTGCTCATCAACATTATGATCATTAAAAAGCCTTTCTCCCGGATCAGCAGCGATACCGCAATACCAATCGAAATTGCGACCGCCGTTTTGCGCCATAAACTGCTTGATTTCCACAATAATCAGTTGCTTTTCTGCGTAGGTCTTAAAAGCCATGCCTTTCTCCTTTCATTTTTTATACATTGAAATTAGCAACCTGTTAAAAAAAGGACCTCCTTTCCGCCGGCCCGTCCCAGGTTGACAGGAGAAAAAAATAAAGTTAAGATTTCCTCATGAGTAATGTTTGTTCCCGTCAACCCGGCTGGAACAGACAAGCCCTGTGTTGGCGCACAGGGCTTTTTTTTGCCTATTCGCTATGCCGTGCATATTTGTATATATGGCAACAAATATAGTTGTCCCCACAAGCCCTGTCAAGATCTATTTTTCTACATATTTACCCTACTTCATTACAATTTATCTTGACTGTTTTGAAGGGATGTGCCCATTGATCCCCATGCAGCTATAAATGGTCCTCCATATCCACCGATTAAAGTCAAAAAGACAAGACAGGGTACACATTTGTCAATATATATCGTGACAAATAGCCACCAATATGATACAACTAGCTCTAAATCAAACATTTTTAAGGAGTAAAATGATGAAAATTTAAAAGGTATGCGTTCATGGTATTCAGGGTAATGTCACATTAACAGTAATTTGGAGAGAAAAATGAAAACAATTAAAACATTTCTATTTGCGCTATTCTGCCTGAGTCTTTCTTATCAGTCACTCTATGCATCTGCATTAGAGCCCCTTGGAGATGAATTTCAAGTCAATACTTATAATGTAAGGCAACAGAATACGCCTGTTCTTTCTTTCGGCAAGGATGGTTCTTTTACCATAGTATGGACAAGCTGGATGTATGAAGTTCCCTGGTGGGGTCGTGGTATTTTCTCCCGGCGATTCAATGGCGAAGGCATTCCATTAGACGTTAATGAACTTCAGGTTAATACACGAACATACGGTTCTCAATATGGCCCATCGATAGTAACAGCGCCCGATGGCACTTCCATTATTTCATGGTGTACCTGGGATGGTGACGTATCAGCGCAAATTCTTGATATAAAGGGAGACCCCACAGGACCGGAATTAACCGTTTCTCCAAATGGTAATTCATGTGATGCTACATCAGCTGCCATTCTTAATGATGGCTCTTATGTCGTTGTCTGGGAAAGTATTAATTACAGTGAAAGCGGTCTGGACATTTTTCTGCAACGATTTGATAGCGAAGGCTTGCCTCTCGGATCGGAAATGCAGGTAAACACCTATACGTGGCATCATCAATCAAGCCCCGTTATTGACCAGGAACCGGACGGTTCATTCTATGTAAGCTGGACCTCTCGATATAGCAGCTACAGATATGCTCAAAAGTTTGACGCCAATGCGCTGCCTGTTGGTGATGAGTTCTACGCCCCTTCTATGAGCCATCTTTTTCCCAATGTACATTTAGCGCCTGACGGATCAAAACTTTTAATCACTTATAAAGACGATGGTTCAGGTCTTGGCGTATTTGGGCAAATGCATGATGCTGATAACACACCGAGTGGACCCGAATTTCAAATTAATATGACAACTGAAGATCATCAGGCAAACGCTAAAGTTGCTTTTTCACCTGATGGCAAGGTGGTTATTACCTGGGTAAGCTGGGGCTATCTTAACGGCGTGGAAAGAGACAGTGAAATTTTTGCCAGAATGTATCAGCTCACCCATGATAAGGATTCAGACGGCGACGGTGTCATGGATTCTGTCGATAACTGCCCCCTTACCCCGAACACCGATCAGGCCGACATGGATGCCGACGGCATTGGTGATGTCTGTGACGATTCGGACGGTGACGGCGTATTCGACGCAGTCGATAACTGCCCTGTTACCCCCAATACCGATCAGGCCGATATGGACGCCGACGGCATTGGCGATGTCTGTGACGACTCCGATGGTGACGGGATTTTCGATGCCTACGACAACTGCCCTCTTACCCCTAATACCGATCAGGGCGACATGGACGCCGACGGCATTGGCGATGTCTGTGACGACTCCGATGGTGACGGGATTTTTGACGCCTACGACAATTGCCCTTTTACCCCCAACGCCGACCAGGGCGATATGGATGCCGACGGCATTGGCGATGTCTGTGACGACTCCGATGGTGACGGGGTTTTTGACGCCTACGACAACTGCCCTCTTACCCCCAACACCGATCAGGCCGACAGGGACGCCGACGGCATTGGCGATGTCTGTGACGACTCCGATGGTGACGGGATTTTCGATGCCTACGACAATTGCCCCGACGAGGACGCAACCGGTTTCGACATAGATAACGACGGGTGCATTGACTCAGCGAGTGGTTTGATCGAATTGCTTGACACGCTTGTAAATGAGGGTGTTATAGACGCTGTACTTAGAAACAGCTTAATTGGAAAAGTTGAAAATGCTGAAAAATCGCTTGATAAAGATAATATCAATGCGGCCATAAATCAACTTAATGCCTTCATAAATGAAATCAATGCTCAACGGGGAAACAAGATTTCTGATGCGGCCGCTGACGAAGTCATTGCCTATGCCAATAGCGTGATTGAATATATGAATAGTTTGTTGCTTTAAAGAAGCAATTAACCGGATCAGGCTCTTGCAAATGAGAGGGGACAGTATTTTACTGTCCCCTCTATTAATTTAATTTTACCGTCCAATACTGAAAACAGGAGTTAAAGAAGCGGTTTAAACGATTGAACGATTTTCCCTAAGCCCTTGGATGATAATCCTTATAGATCTTTTTGAGACGTTCCGAATTAATGTGTGTATAAATCTGGGTGGTGGAAATATCGGCATGGCCGAGCATGGTCTGAACGGAACGAAGGTCTGCGCCCCCTTCCAGAAGGTGTGTTGCAAAGGAGTGCCTTAATTTGTGAGGTGAAATATTTTTGTAAATACCTGCCTTGAAAGCATTTTTTTTTATAATTTTCCAGAAACCCTGCCTCGTCATTTTATCGCCTCTTGCAGTAATGAAAAGATATTCACTCTCCCTCCCCTTGAGAATTTTTACCCTGCCATGAGTAATATAGGATTTGACCCATTCCATGGCAACTTCACCCATGGGAACGACCCTCTCTTTAGAACCTTTTCCCATGACAACGAGAAAGCCGACTTCGAGATTTAGCCGGTTGATGGTCACCGTAACAAGTTCGGAAACTCTCAGCCCCGTCGCATAGAGAAGTTCGATCATAGCCCTGTCTCTTATGCCGAGAGCTTCATTCACGTCGGGAGCTTTTAAAAGGCTTTCCACTTCAGAGGGGCTTAAGATATCGGGCAGGCGTCTAAAAGAACGGGGGAGGTCGATATTTTCCGTGGGCAGTTGTTCAATATAGCTTTCATTTTTCAAAAAGCGGTAAAGCATCCTTACGGCTACCATGTTTCTCGCCGTCGACCGGCTGCCAAGTCCACTCTTGCCGAGGTGCGTCATGAAAGCAAGAACGTCCTCTCTCCCGGCATTGATAATCTCCCGCTTTCGGTCCTTTAAAAAATTCTCAAAGCGGATGAGATCGCGATTGTAAGCGTCAACCGTATTTTTTGAAAGACCCTTTTCAACGACAATATAGTCTATGAAATCGCCAAGAACGTCCCGCAAGGCTATCCCTCCTCAATGGCCTTGAGCAATGCCTCTTTAACCTCATGGAGCTTCTTTTCATAAAAAACCTTCTGCCCGAAAATATCTTTTACGTAAAAAACGTCCGTCACCTGCTCACCCATGGTGGAAATCTTGGAAACATCGATATAAAGGCCTTCTTTTAGCAGCGTACTCGATATTGTGTAGAGAAGACCGATACGGTCCTGAGCGAATATTTCTATTACCGTATTGGTATCGGAAATTTTATTATCGATAAATACTCCCGGTTTAATGGATGGCTTGTATTTACCCCCGAGAATGGAAGGTTTGCTTTTTTTCTCGACAAGTTTTTCCACCTTTACTTTGCCCTTAATAACATCAATGAGATCACTTTTCACCTTGTCCCACCTGCGGCTGTCCGTAACAGCCCCGTCGATTGCACTTCTTACCTGGAAGATATCAATCACTTCTCCGCTGCTTCTCGTATAGATCTGCGCCCCCAGGATATTAATGCTGTTTGCCGACAAAACTCCGCAGATTTTAGAAAAAAGACCGGGCGCATCGATAGTGGTAATTATGATGCGTGAATAACCCCTCTTTTCTTTATGCTTTACGTCCAGAGCAAGCGGGTCCTCATGTTTCAGGGCTATCCTGAAATGGGAAGCAATTGATTCGGGAGTTGTGGAAAGCAGGTATCTTTCAGGCATGGAATCCATAAAATCTTTTACAACCTTTCCCGGGAACTCATCTCCAAGAATACCTTCCACATCTTTTTCAATTTCATCGACTTTGACCTTCGTCTCTTCCAGTTCGAAGGTCCCCTTTTCGAAGACTTCAGCTGTTTTGGTATAGAGTTCAAGAAAAAGGGAACTCTTCCACTCATTCCATACGTCGGGACCGATGGCCTTAATATCGGCATAGGTGAGCAGGTAAAGCATTTTCAGCCTTTCCAGGCTCCCCATTTCCCGGGCAAAGTCAAGAATAAGCTTGGGATCATTCAGGTCCCTCCGTTGGGCCGTATGAGAAAGCCTGAGATGGTTTAAGACAAGGAACTCTATATCACGGACGTCCTTTTCGGAAAAACCTATCCTGCGGGCAATATTAACAGAAATTTCAGCGCCGATAATTTCATGCTTTCCCCCTTTTCCCTTCCCGATATCATGAAGAAAGGCGGCCAGATAGAGAACCTCGGGCTTTTCAAGTTCCTCCATGAGCATTGTACGGATAGGATATTTGTCTTCATATACGCCGCGGGTGAGTTTTCTCAGTTCGGCAACGGCAAAAAGAGAATGAACGTCAACGGTATAAATATGGTACATATCATGCTGGACAAGACAGTTAACTTCTCCGAATTCAGGAATATATCTGTTGAGAACTTCCAGTTTATGCATGACTTTCATCGTGCCCGCCACATCCCATTCACTTTTCAGAATATTCATGAATGACCGGTTGACTTCCTGAGAATTCCTGAAGTCATCATCAATGAGATCGAGGCCGGCCCTTAAACAATCCCTTGCAAAGGAATGAATTTCAGCGCCATGAATCTGGGATACTTCAAAAAGTCTCATTATTGCCGGCGGATGTTTCCGGAAAAAGTTCTTATGGGCGATGGTGATCTCACCCCGGAAGAGTTTGAATCCATCGGATAGCTCCCGCTGGCTCAGAAAAGCGCCTACGCCTTTGGATGAATACTGGCTGAGGCTTCGCTCAATAAATATTTCCGAGTATTCCTTAATTGTGTTTGCCGCCAGATAATAATCCTTCATGAGCTGTTCTACAGGGAGGACTTCCCCCTCCCCCTTGTAGCCCAGGTTGAGGGCAATTTTTTCCTGGAGTTGAAAAGTGAGCTGGTCGCTCTTTCTGTTTACGATAAAGTGCAGATCATTTCGTACTCTCGACATAAAATCAAAGGCGCTGAGAACCTCATCATATTCCCTGTCATTAATGATGCCTTTAATCTTCAGCTCTTTAAAATCGGCTACCTTATATTTGACCTTTGCCGCCCAGAGGGCCGTATGGAGGTCTCTTAAGCCTCCGTTGCCCTCCTTGATGTCAGGCTCCAGGATATAAACGGAATCACCATATTTCTTTCGCCGCTCCTCTCCTTCATTTATCTTTTCTTTAATAAATGAATCGGCGCCGTTGGAAAAGATCTGATTTTTGAGCGTTTTTAGATAATCATTGTAAAGCGCTTTATCACCGCAGATATAGCGGGAATCGACAAGCGATGTTTTGGCCACAATTTCACTTGAAATTTTTACGCATTCACTGATGCTTCGCGTCGAATAACCCACATCCAGGCCCGTATCCCACAATATATATAGAACACGCTCGATGACTGATTCGACATAGGAGCCGACTTTCCAGGGATAAAGAAACATAATGTCGATATCGGAGACGGGCGAAAGTTCTCCCCTGCCATAACCACCAAGCGCCACGAGGGTACACTTTTGGTCCACCTTGCGGTATTTGAGGCAATATTCCTTTCCTGCAAGGTCAAAAAGGCTGACAAGGAGCCTGTCTATAACAATGGTCCTGAGAGCAAGCACTTCAAGACCGGCGCCACCGGCATCATGGACGGCCTTAATCCCCTCCATGCAGATGGAAAGATAATTTTTCACGATCTTTATATTATCACTTCCCTGCGGTTTGAGCTTATCCAGGCAGCTTTTTCCTGCGCTCTCTATTGTCTCAAGAACTTTCTTTCTCATATGGATTGGGGAATATGGTTTTAAGGGTTTATGCCCCTTGAGGGTAGAGGCCGGGAGGGGGTGTTGCAGGTAAGGCTATTTGCCTCTCTCATCTGCTCGACGCCGTCTTGATAAGGCCTGAATATTTATCAACACCAAGGGCAATGGCCTTGCTAAGATGCCTTATATATTTGGAATTATTAAGCCTTTTTTCCTCAGCCCTGTTACTGATAAAACCTGTCTCCACAAGAACGCTCGGCATCTGTGCCCCGATGAGAACATAGAAGGGCCCTTTTTTGACGCCGTGGTTTTTGATGCGTTTGTAGCGCTTTGACATATAGTTCTTCATACTTCTCTGTATTTTATGGGCAAGCTTATTCGATTCATTGATTTTATTGGTTTTTTGCAGTTGAACCAGGATATCTTCAAGTATACTGCCGTACTCTCCCATGCTGTGCATGGTCACGGCGTTCTCCCTGGCGGCAACTTCAGACACGTACCTGTTTGTCGCCCTGGCATTCATGACATAAGTCTCCATACCGTATGCCCTTCTGTTCCTGTTGGCATTGACATGGATGGAAATGAAGAGGTCGGCGTTTTCCATATTGGCAATGGCCGTCCTTTCGTCAAGTTGAAGGTATCTGTCCCTGTCTCTTGTAAGAACGACCTGATAGCCGTAATCTTTTTCAAGAACCGCCTTGAGTGACTTCGCAATTTTTAAGGTCACATGCTTTTCTTTTGTTCCCCGCGGCCCGACAGCGCCGGGGTCCTTTCCTCCATGGCCGGGATCAATAACAATCTTCCTGATACCAAGGCCCAGCTGTCTCGCCAGAGGAATGGAACCGTCATTTGGATTTTCCTTCAGTTTTTTTACCTCTTCCTCCATATCGGGAAGAAGGGCATCGATAGTGGCCGACGCCGGCTTTTTTTCACCCCATACATCGATAACGATTCTGAAGGGCTCGAGCATGGGAAAAATCCTGTATTCCTTGATGGACTCGATATCGAGTACAACCCGTACCGTATCCCTGTCGTACTGGGCGGCACGGGCCATTTTGAGAAGGCCGTCATGAATAGGAATTTTTTCTTCGATGAGGCGTTTCTTTTTTGCGCCGCTAATATCGATATATAATCTCGGCGGCTTACCGATGGCGGGGTCCTTTTTTAGAAGATGGTCTTTATATTTGACAGGCTTATCGAGGTGGACAACGATCCTCGTATAGTTGGGATTGGACCAGTGGCGAATGTCCTTTACCTGCGCATAACTGCCATTGCCTGTCCTATGCCCCGACGCCTTGCCGGGATTGACCTTTTTTACAGGTGGAGGGTTTTTTCTTTCATAGCTTACCTTCCTGACAGGCCTTTTCAGGCGTGCTGCCTTTATTCCCGCATCTCTCCGCCTGTCTCCACTGTTATAATGCTCCAGTATGTTTTGATACCTCTCATAGGCCTTTTCTTTTTGTCCGAGCTTTTCATAATTTTCTCCCATCATGTAGAGCGCGTCATCGGCCAGACTGCTGGAGGGGTAGTCATTGACCAGACTCGCCAGGAGTTTATTGGATTCCCTTAAGTCTTCATCATTTCCCGAATAAGGCCTCAGTTCCACATAGAGCTTGCCCGCCATATAGAGGGACTCATCTCCCCTTGTCCCCTTTTTATAATTTTCATATACTTTTGTGTACAGGTCGATGACCTTTATCCAGTTATGCCTGAATTTTCTCTTTTCAGCGGATTTTTCAAGGGCAAAATAGGCATCCCGCGCATCCTGGTACATGGACTCTTCCATTGCGCCGGCCCCTAAGGGAAAAGAGAAAAAGAGAATGAGTATCGTTAAAGCAGACAAGAGGCCCCATCTTTTCATCACTTAAATTCCTCCTTTAACCGGCTTAACCTGTTCAAGGCGTCAAGGGGAGTCATGCCGGCAATATCCATTTTCCTGATCTCTTCCAGCAAATGATCGGCGGGATGAACAAAAAGGCTCATCTGTTTATTATCGGCCCCGGCAGCTGATTTTTTCTGTTTTTTCGGAATGGCGATTTTTGGCATACCGGCCTCGTCAAACTCGCCGCTTTCCAGGTTGCCCAGAATCTCCAGCGAACGTTTGATAACTTCTGAGGGCAACCCGGCAAGCCTGGCCACCTCGATGCCGTAACTCCTGCTCGCCCCCCCTTCGACAATCTTCCGCAAAAAAATGATGCGGTCGTTCCACTCTCTTACAGCAACGTTATAATTCTTTACTCTCTTCAAGGTAAGGGACAGTTCCGTCAGTTCATGGTAATGAGTGGCAAAAAGCGTTCTCGATCCCAGGCCCGGCGAATCATGAATATGTTCGGCCACGGCCCATGCAATGCTTACGCCGTCAAAAGTGCTCGTTCCCCGCCCTATTTCATCGAGAATGATGAGGCTTCGCTTTGTTGCGTTATTGAGGATATTGGCCGACTCATTCATCTCCACCATAAAGGTACTCTGCCCCCGGGCCAGGTTATCGGAGGCCCCCACACGGGTAAAAATTCTGTCTGTAAGGCCGATCTCTGCTGACTCGGCAGGAATGAAACTTCCCATATGGGCCATGAGGGTGATGAGAGCAACCTGCCTGATATAGGTCGATTTACCGGCCATATTGGGTCCCGTAATAATAATGAGCTGGCTTTCGTCACAATCCATGTCCGTATCGTTTGGAACAAAGGCTTCATCAGGATTGAGCATTTCAACAACGGGATGCCTCCCGTGGCTGATGGAAAGTTTTTCCGAGTCATTAACAAGGGGCCGGCAGTAACTATAACGGTCGGCAGCCTGAGCAAGGGAAAGAAGAACATCGACGGCAGCAAGCGCTTCCGACGTATCTCTCATCCTTGCAGAATAGGTGGCCCCTTCTTCTCTCAGGTCAACAAAGAGGTCATGTTCCATGGCGCCGATCTTTTCATCGGCGCCCAGAATCTTCGTTTCATACTCTTTAAGCTCGGGCGTAATAAAACGCTCCGCATTGGAGAGGGTCTGTTTTCTTATGTAATCTTCAGGAACGAGATGAAGGTTTGTCTTTGTTACTTCCAGATAATAACCAAAAACCTTGTTATAACGAATTTTCAGGGAGGAAATGCCCGTTCTTTCCTTCTCCTTAGCCTCCAGGCGGGCAAGATAACCTTTCCCTTCCCTGCTGATATTTCTCAGTTCATCCAGTTCAGCACAAAACCCTTCACGGATAATGCCCCCCTCTTTCAGAGAAATGGGCGGTTCATCGACGATGGCCCTGCTTATCAGGTCTTCAAGTCCGGCCATAGTGTCGATCTTTGACGACAGGCCCTGAATAAGCGCAGCCGGAATGTCAGCGAGTATTGATTTAAGGCCCGGCAGCCTGGCAATGGAGGCGCCAAGCGCGGCCATATCCCTCGGATTTGCCCTCCCTACGGAAACACGTCCGTTGAGGCGCTCCAGGTCATAAACGCCGTTTAGGGCCTCTTTCAGCTCATTCCTGATGGAACTCATTTCTTTCAGGTCGGCAATGGCATCGAGGCGGTCATTGATTTCCCCAATATCCTGAAGGGGATAATTTATCCATTCCCTCAGCTTTCTCCCTCCCATAGCCGTCTCGGTAAAGTCGAGCGTATGAAAAAGAGAGCCCTTCTTTTTTTCATCTATCATGGTCGACGTCAGTTCAAGATTTCTGTGGGTAGCCGAATCGATAAGCAAATAGGAAGAGGTGCTGTAAGGCTTTAGCCTGTCAATATGGCCGGCGCTCCCTCCCTGCGTCTCCTTCAGGTAGGCGAGAACGGCCCCGGCAGCACATATGCCGGCCTTCATATCGACACAACCGATACCATCGAGAGAATTTAGTCTGAACTGTTCAAGAATGGCGCTTTTACAATCATCGAAATCAAAAGAGAATTCATCCTTCCAGGAAAGGGAAGCGCCCAGCAAGGCGAGGGTTTCAGACAAATGAGGGTCCTCTTTCAGGGTTTCGTCAATAACAATCTCCTTGGCCCCGATTTTCAACAGTTCGTCGGCAAGCAGGTCTCCCCCCTTATTCTCCCTTTCAACAAGTTCCGTAACCCGGAAATCACCTGTTGAAAGATCGAGGTAGGAGAGCCCCCATTGCCCATCCTCCTTTGCAATAGCGGCAAGATAATTGGATTCACGGGACTTGAGATTACTTTCATCGACAACCAGACCGGGAGTAACAACCCTTGTCACTTCCCTTTTGACAACACCCTTTGCTGTTTTGGGATCCTCTACCTGGTCACAGATGGCCACCTTTTTGCCGCTTTCAATGAGCTTTGCAATGTAGCCTGACGCTGAGTGGTGAGGAATGCCGTACAAGGGAACGGGGTTTGAGTCATTCTTGTTTCTCGTCGTCAGGGTGATTTCGAGTATTTTTGACGCCTCTACGGCATCATCAAAAAACATCTCATAAAAATCACCAAGCCGGAAAAAAAGAATGGAATCCTGGTGTTTCTCCTTAATGTCGAGGTATTGCCTCATCATCGGAGTTAATGGCGGTGGTTTTGACAAAAGCTTTACCTGCTCCGCTTTGATTAGTTATATCTATCCGGCTGCATGCCGATAGTGCCTTTGCGAGCAAAGCGAAGCAATCTCAAACTGTTAATAATGAACAATAATGCTTCTGCTTATACCTGCTTTTATGGGCATTATGTTAACAAATTTCATAATCTGTGAAAAGAGGAAATAGTATTAATAAGATCAAAAACATACCACCCCCAGCCCCTCCTGATTCAGGAGGGAGCAAAAAAACAATTCCCCTTCTTGATAATGGATTTATGCCCCTTGATGATAGGGGTTAGGGGTGGTTGAATAGTAGCAGCTTAAAGCTATCCATAAGTTTTTAAAGGCAGTTTCAAAGTACCACTCTAAACAAGATTGCCGCAACCTTCCTCATCGTAAAGACATTCCCTACCTCCTGCTATAAACACAACCGCAATAATCCTGCCTGTAAAACCCTTTCTCCCTTGCATTTTCCATACTCTTCTTAAAACCTTCTTTCTTTTTAAAATCAGCGGGAAGATAATGGATGTCCATTTCACCAGACAGACTAAAACCAATATGGTTTATCTTTTTCGCATCTTTATGGGGAGAGACGGAAAGAACAGAGGTAAAATATTCACAACCTGACTCCAGAGCAAAGCGCGCCGCTTCTCTCAGCCTCATGTCATAACAGAGGGTGCACCGGTCCCCTTTTTCAGGGTCCTTTTCATGACCCTTCGTTACCTCATGCCAGCGCTCCACGTCATAAGGCCCTTCGATAAAGAGAATGTCCTCCTTTTCCGCATGAACCCTCGCCTCGTCCCTTCTTTTTAGGTACTCCTCTTTGGGATGGATGTTGGGATCATAAAAGTATAGCGTCAGTTCAAAATGTGCAGACAGAAGATCAATCACATAGGATGAACAGGGAGCACAGCATAAATGAAGCAGGAGCTTCGGTTTTTGCCCTGCTTCAAGAATACGGTCCACTTCGGCTTCCATCAATTTGTGATAATCGGTTTTTGACATGAATACCTTTTTTACCTCCCCTTAATCCCCTCCTTGTAAAGAAGGGTTGAACAAAGTTCCTCCCATTTACAAGGGGAGGTTAGGAGGGGTGGTTATTTATAAACAATTAAACTATAAATTTCAGCTGCCATTCTACAGCAAGCCCCCCTTTCAAAACCAGCGTAAAATCTTTACTTCCACCCCTTTATGGGATAGAATGACAGGGATTATGCCAATGAAAATCAATAGATATATTACCGGGGAAATTATTGTTCCTTTTTTCCTGGGCCTTGGAATTTTCATATTTATCCTGCTCATGGACAAGGTGCTGAACCTGACCGAACTGGTCGTGAGCAAGGGTGTCCGTTTTAGCGAGGCATTAAGCCTTATCATCTACATTCTCCCCTCTTTTCTCGTTATTGCCATTCCCATGGCCTTCCTTCTTGCCGTTCTTCTGGCCTTTGGAAGACTCTCTACGGATGAAGAGATCACAGCCGCCAAATCTTCAGGAATCAGCCTTCTTCAAATGCTTCCCCCTGTCATGGTCCTTTCAGTTATCGCCTTTATTGTTACCCTGGGACTCATGATTTACGCACTCCCCTGGGGAAACCATTCATTCAAGTCAAAATTATATGAACTGGCAAGAAGAGAGGCATCAACAAGTATTGTGCCCGGCAAAGTTCTCGATTCATTTTCAAAGATCATTCTCTATGTTAACGAAGAGGATAAAAGTACCGGAAGGTACAAGGGGGTATTGATATCGGATGAAAAAAAAGGGGGAAAAAAAAGCATGGTCATCGCTAAAGAAGGTGAAATAATTTCATCACCCGACGATTTTTCCATTGCCCTTAGACTCTACGACGGTACGATTCACCGTAAAGACGACAAAGAGGACCTGAAATACGGCCTCATAAAATTCAAGACATACGATATTACCTTATCTATCGAATCAAAGGGACGCGCCGCCATGGTAGCTCCCAAGGGTGACAGGGAACTGAGCATCGGTGAACTTATGGATAAATCAAAAAAACTAAGAGAAAAAGGGCTGAGTGACGACTATCTCATGGTGGAGTTGCATAAAAAGTTCTCCATCCCCTTTGCCTGCATTGTCTTTGCCCTTATCGGAGCGCCTCTCGGTATCCAGGGCAAGCGATCGGGCAAGGCCCACGGTTTTATTTTCAGCCTCATATTAATCACTGTTTACTACATTTTCCTCATGGCTGGAGAAGCCTTTGGCGATAAAGGAAAAGTTCCTCCCTACCTTGCCATGTGGGCGCCCAACATTTTTTTCGTTAGTATCGGCATTTACCTTCTTTACAAAGTTAACAACGATTCCGAAATAAAACTCCTCTCAATTTTTGAGGCCCTCTATGGTATGGTGGCCAAAAGCCTTCAGGGAATTTTTAAAAGGGAAAAATAAAAGAAAGCCTTTTATTTACGCATAAATGAACATAATTTTTCGCTACATTTCGATGAGTTTTATTAAACTCTTTGTCATCTGCAACTGCAGCTTCCTTCTCGTATACCTGACCATAGACTTTATGGGCCAGTTCTGGAAGTTAAGCGCAAGGGGAATCCCTCTCCCGGAGGTAAGCCTGTACTTTACACTCAAAATTCCGCTCATACTCTCGCAAATAACTCCCATGGCGACACTCCTTTCAACACTGCTCACACTGGGCCTGTTGTCAAGAAACAGCGAAATTACAATCATGAAATCCTGCGGCATCAGTATATTTTATATTTCCGTGCCCATACTGGCGCTTTCCCTGCTCATAAGCGTCTTTTCTCTGGGCATGAATGAATACCTCCTTCCCCATACCAATAAAAAAGTCAAAGAAATTGAAAGATACCGCCCCGGCAGGGTAAGCTCTAAAACTTTCATCAAAAGGAACGAAATATGGTATTTCGGAAAATCGAATATCGTTAACATCGATCTGCTTGTAATGGAAGAGAAGCAGTTAAGAGGTGTCACCATTTTGCAACTGGGAAAAGATAAAAAAGTAAAAAGAAGGATTGATGCAAAAAAAGCAAGATGGGACAGTGGGAAATGGCTATTTTCAGAAGGTGTTATCAGACATTTCGAAAATTCCCTAAAAGTGGAAACCTTCCGTGAAAAAGAAATTCCCCTGGAAGAAAAATTCAGTGATTTTACAGTCGTTGTAAGAAGTTCCGAGGAAATGACCTTCAGGGAACTTAAAAAACACATAGAAAAACTTAAACATATGGGGCTCGATTATAACCGGTATATGGTCGATTTGATGGCTAAAATTGCTTTTCCCCTGGTCAACTTCATCCTGCCCCTGCTGGGAATCCCTTTTGCCCTGAAAACAGGAAGAAGCGCAGGCATAGCAGCTGGCGTGGGCATCAGCATTGTTATCGGCTTTTCCTACTGGGTTACGATGGCCTTCAACATATCCCTCGGCCATGCCGCTCTTCTCCCTCCTTTTTTTGCGGCTTTCGGGTCGAATATCATTTTCACCCTGGCAGGGATAATTGCGCTTCTTAATGTGAAATCCTGAAGATGGCAAGCGGTTACTGGTTGCAGGTTGCGGGTTTTAAGCTCTTCATTCCGTCATTTCGACGACAGGAGAAATCTTGATTTTAACACTAATCGATTATGATTGAATTATGATTTTCACTGTTGGCCTTGACTTTCTTTGTGAGCCATTGTGCTATTCGTGGATAACTTTTTAAGAGCTTTTCCCTGATTTCCCTTATTCTATGTTTCCCTGGCAGAAAATAAGTTGCAGCTTTGATGGTTTGATTATTTGGTGTGTCCCCATGCCGAAAGTTGCCTAGCCTGCGTTTCAAACAACCCGGCTAAAACTTTACTTCCAGCCTCACATAAGGCCCCTGCCTTTCAGACTCGACAATATCAAGGGAGGCCTTCCCCTTGCTTCCGTCAGCATAGTAGGTTGTAGACGTTCCATATTGAGCCTCCAAATAGAAATGCCTGTAACCTGCTGTAATGGAAGCTCGTCGGGACATAAGAAACCTTACATTTATAAATGCTTCCAGGCCGAGACCATCGTCAGCTTCATGAATAAAATTGGGTTTTTTTGCCCTGAATTCACCAACTCTAAGATTCCAGTATGCTTCCCCGTAATATTTCAGTGTATGCAGAAAATAGAAACCACCGTCAAATTCAATTTTTCTACCGCTTTTTATTCTCCACTGAACGCCTGTTTTAAATATGTACCAGTAGAAATCATAAGTGGAGTTGAGATCAGACATGGTGTATCCCACAGGGGGCATAGGAAAGTAGGTCGGGTCTGACAGTGTTTGAACACCCCTTTTCATTTTAAGACTCTCTTCGTAATAAAGATAGCCTGCATAAAGTGAAAAAGAGAATCGCCTTCCGGGAAGGCCGACCCTGTATTCTCCCCCTGCTTCAAAGATTGATGCCCCGCCCCTTCCCTCGGATAATGACTCTGAAAACTGCAAATTATGGACGCCGTCAGCAGGAACTGATATCCAGTCAGAGTCCCTCACATGAGCCTTATCTATCTTGCCGGAACCATATGACAGATTGAGATAAAGACTCTTGTCAATCCTTATTTTTGCGCCTGCAATGGCCATATTGGAATGGATATCCTCAAAATCAAGACGGGACCTGACAGAGATATATTTCCCCGACATTGCTTCAATTCCCGAATCACTGGTTTCCCAGGCAGAATCGGCGAAGGAATGCAGCCATAAAGCGAAATAGTGACCCGCTCCTCATCTGTTTGAGTTTGCGCAAAAAGCGCCAGGGGAAAGAGGAGTATCACTGAAATGAGGGCAAACAATATTTTTTTCATTTTTTTTACCCGGCATTGACCGCTTAGGCAATGGCAGTAAAGTATCATTTCAAGACAAGGATTTTTCCTCATGCCTCTCAGAGATATCCCCGTCCGAAATTGCAGCTTCCCGGATTATTTATCTTAAAAATAATCAGTGCAAATATCTAGCCAGACAGCGCTTTTTTTACTAAAAAAAAGGCGCATTCATATGCGCCCTTTTTAAATATATTAACTAATTTAAACACTAGAACTGAAACGACAGGGCAAGTTCCCCTCTCGCCTCTTCCCTCACATCATCGCCTTCTATCTCAGCCTTTTCCTTGGACCAGGCCACACCAGTGTCGAGTTGGAAAGCAAAAAAATTCAGTCCCAAACCGGCTGTATATACGGTTCCTATATCAGACTCGGAAAGGTTTTTGTAACCCCCTGCTCTCAGTTTTAAAAACCTTAAAAGGTCAAATTCAGCTCCTAATGCAAATTGCTTCGACTTGTAACTGTCTGACACATTGGTATCATTTTCTGTGAGATCCATATCGGCGGCAAGGGTCAGCCAGTTACCCAGCCTGATTGCCGCTCCTGCTCTAAGCTGAGGGTCTATCTCATAGTCACCGGGACCGGCATAGTCAAAAGATGGCTTGTTAAGGTTTCTTCCGACAATCCCCACCCTGAACGGCCCTGCTTTGTAAAGGGCGCCAAGGTCAAGTCCTGCACTGCTGCTCTTTTTGGAATTTGTATCAGCATTCTTAAAAAGATCACCCGTATCGCTTCGATAAATTGTTTCTCTATAGTAATATGTCTCCGCCTTCATAGCCTTCAGGTTAACACCCATCGAAAAATTATCATTAAAAGCATGTCCATAAGTGATAGGAATCTCTGTAATTGCAGCGCCTTTGAATACCATAATTGATGAGTTATTATCAAAAGTTCCACTCCCAACTGTGTTATCAGCAAGAACTGCTACATCAAGAATAGAATCAATATAGGTTTGAGGTGCGGCACCTGTAGTATAACCTTCGAAAGCCAGAGCATCATCAACAGCATAAATGTATCCTGTTACCTCTGCAGGTGACCAGTTTGTCAACCCCCCTATTGTAGTCTCCAGAGCCGTTACTTGCGAAGGACTAAGAGATTCATAAGTACTGTTAGCCGATGTTGAGGTCTGTAAATCCCCTAGTTGAGCAGTGAAATCAGCTCCTGCCGTTCCCGGATTAATATTGTTTAGATCCAGAACAGGAATAGCAGACAAGTCCAAAGTGCCTATGACTCCAACACCCCAGTTTCTAACTCTTACATTCATGGAAACATCCACCAGGGCGGTTACACCAATATTCTCCCTGGACAGGTCATCAAGCTCATCTATCATTCTTATGTAATCAGTAACACCCGATAAATTTGTAAATCCATTATTAACATAATTAGATATAGCGTCATAATCAAATGCTGTTAAATCTTCTATTTCCTTCACCGTATCCTCATGACTCTGATAACCGAGACCACCGTGGATATGCATGCCGAAATCCTTATTGGAATGTTCGTCGACACCACTGCTTTCACCTGCCTGTCTGCCGAAAAAACCAAAGGCCGCCGGGTTCCAGTACTGGGCTGTTGCATCATTAACGACGGCAACATGCGCGCCCCCCATACCAAGCGCCCTTGGCCCTACGATCTGCCACTGGTCTGCCATTGCTAATGCGGGTAAAAGAAAAATAAGAAGGAAAGCCAGATAATATTTGAATTTTTTCATGAGCGCACTCCTTTATTATCTAAGGTATATAAAAAAATATGATAGTGTTAATGTTAGCACATAAATTAAAACAATCAAAAAAAAAGAGGCGGAAAAATCCGCCTCTTCATGAAAATCAGTTTTTATAAAACCTTTCTAATACCTGTAGTGATCAGGCTTGTAAGGGCCGTCCACGGGGACATCAATGTAGTCAGACTGTTCCTGAGTCAAGGTCGTCAGGTTAATACCGATCTTCTTAAGGTGAAGACGTGCTACCTTTTCATCAAGAATTTTGGGCAGAACATAGACCTTGTTGTCGTAATTATCAGCCTTATTGAAAAATTCTATCTGCGCCATTACCTGGTTGGTAAAGGATGCAGACATGACAAAGCTGGGGTGCCCGGTGGCACAACCGAGGTTAACCAGTCGACCTTCTGCAAGAACGGTAATACGCTTACCATCAGGGAAGATAACATGATCGACCTGCGGCTTAACGTTCTCCCACTCATATTTACGCAGTGATGCAATATTTATCTCTGAATCGAAATGGCCGATATTGCAGATAATCGCTTCATTCTTCATGGCTATCATGTGATCATGGTCGATAACGTCAACATTACCGGTAGTGGTAACGAAGATATCGCCAATTTTACAGGCCTCCTCCATGGTCACAACACGGTAACCCTCCATGGATGCCTGCAATGCGCAAATGGGGTCGATCTCCGTAATCAGGGTTGTGGCTCCCATTCCACGAAAAGCCTGGGCACAACCTTTACCGACATCACCATAACCGAGAACAACGGCAATTTTACCTGCGATCATCACGTCGGTGGCACGCTTGATGCCATCGAGGAGTGACTCGCGGCAACCGTAAAGATTATCAAATTTGGATTTTGTCACTGAATCGTTAACATTCATGGCAGGGAAAAGCAGTGAACCGTCCTTCTCCATGTGGTAGAGACGATGAACACCGGTTGTCGTCTCTTCCGTAACGCCACGAATTTCGGCAGCCATATCAGTCCACATACTCGAATTTTGGGGCAGATTACGGCGAAGCACATCGAGAATGGCAACATACTCCTCGTTGTCCCCTTCTTTTGCATCAGGCACGGTGCCTGCTTTTTCAAACTCAACACCTTTGTGAAGGAGAAGCGTGGCATCGCCACCATCATCGAGAATCATGTTGGGGCCCTTTTCACCTGGCCAGTTAAAGGCCTGCTCCGTACACCACCAGTACTCTTCAATGGTCTCACCCTTCCAGGCATAAACAGGAATCCCGGCTGCGGCAATAGCAGCGGCGGCATGGTCCTGTGTAGAGAAAATATTACAGGATACCCACCGTACATCAGCACCCAGCTCAACAAGCGTCTCTATAAGCACGGCTGTCTGGATCGTCATATGGAGGGAACCCATTATGCGAGCGCCCTTGAGGGGCTTGGAAGCGCCATATTCTTCACGAAGCGCCATAAGGCCCGGCATCTCCGTCTCGGCAATATTGATTTCTTTTCGACCCCACTCTGCAAGAGAGATGTCGGCTACTTTATAATCCTCTTGTGGATTTTTTGCTAACTCTACACTCATATCAAATCCCCGCTGCCTTTTTAAGTGTTTCAGCCATATCGGTTCTCTCCCAGTAAAGGTCCTTTTCCGTTCTGCCGAAGTGACCGTAGGCTGCCGTCTGCCTGTAGATAGGCCTCAAGAGATCAAGAGTTTTGACTATCCCCTTGGGGCTGAGATCAAAATGCTCATTCACAAGCTTTGCTATATCGTTACTTGGAATCTTTCCCGTATTGAAGGTGTCTATCATAACGGATACAGGCTGTGCCACACCGATAGCATAGGCAAGCTGAACCTCACACTCATCAGCAAGACCTGATGCCACAATGTTCTTTGCAACGTACCTGGCCATGTAAGAAGCGGAACGGTCAACCTTGGATGGATCCTTTCCGGAAAAAGCGCCTCCACCATGGCTGCCATGACCACCATAGGTATCAACGATGATCTTTCTTCCCGTCAATCCACAGTCTCCTTTAGGACCACCGACGACAAATCTGCCGGTAGGATTAATATGATACTTGGTTTTATCATCGAGCAGATCGGCAGGAATAACCTTATTGATAACCTGCTCAATAACATCTTTTCGAATGGTCTCATTATCGACATCGGCCGTATGCTGCGTTGAAATAACGACAGAATCGACCCTTACAGGCTTATTATCGACGTATTGTACGGAAACCTGGCTCTTACTGTCAGGTCTCAGGTAAGGCAGAGAGCCATCTTTTCTCACCTGGGCAAGCCTTTTTACCAGCTTATGAGCAAAGAGAATAGACATAGGCATCATCTCTTTAGTCTGGTTACAGGCATAACCGAACATGAGTCCCTGGTCCCCCGCGCCCTGCTCGTGGTCCTCAAACTCATCGACACCCTGGGCAATATCCGGTGATTGTTTATCGAGGCTTACCAGTACGGCACAGTTTTCAAAATCAAACCCTATGTGAGGATCGGTATAACCGATCTCCCTGATCGTATTCCTGACAACATCCTGATAATCAATAACTGCATTTGTTGTAATCTCACCGGCTAATATGACCATACCGGTCGTTACCAGCGTTTCGCATGCTACCCTCGATTTCGGGTCCTGCTCAAAGAGCGCATCCAGTATAGCATCCGATATCTGGTCTGCAACCTTATCGGGGTGGCCCTCAGAAACGGATTCCGAGGTGAAAAGGTAATCTGTCATTCCCATTAAACTTCCTCCTGAATTTTCATATGTAAAAACAGCCCAACATACTATCACAACAGACCAATAAGTCAACTACATTTAGTGGAAATTGTCTGTGCCAAACTACTTTTTTAGCTTGACAACAAGGAAAATAATCTTTATGATTCTTTTTTTAAATGTGACAAACAAGTAAGAGCAAATCTACCGGAGGAAAAGTTGGCAAATCATAAATCAGCAATCAAAAGGCACAAGCAAAGCCTTGTAAGAAGAGAAAGAAACAAGACCGTCAAGTCTTCTTTAAAAACTGTGACGAAAAAGGTCGAAGCAGCGATAGCAGATAAAAACGCAGAAGAGGCGGTTAGCAGTTTGAAGATAGCATCTGTCGTCCTCGACAAGGCGGCCAGTAAAGGCGTTATTCATAAAAATACAGCAGCAAGGAGCAAATCAAGGATGACCAGGAAGGTTAATGCATTAAGCAAGTAATTTTCAGCCCCTTGAAAAGCTACTTCAAAAGGACACTTTTTTAAGTGTCCTTTTTTTATGCGCCAATGCCGCAGAGCCTGAACATGAGAAGCTCCAGGGCCTTTTCCTTGTCAACAGGACTCGACTTGAATTTGATATCCAGGTCAAAAATTGAATCATAGGCCCTCTTGAGTTCTTCTTCGGAAAACACCTTTACCTGCTTAAGATAATTCTTCACTACGAAGGGGGGGAGTTTGGTCTTTTTTCTTACCTCATCCTCTTTACCACCCCTCTTCAATATGTCCTTTCCAATCCATATGAGCCGCAGCTGCCTCAAGATCATACTCAGGATCAGAATAGGGCTTTCACCGCTATCAAGCAATTTCTTTAAATTTTCAAGTGAACTTTTCAGATCTTTTTCACCGAGAGCATCGATAAGCTGAAAAACCGTCCTGGCTTTTACATCGACGGAAATGGCTTCAAGGTCCTCTACCTCTATTCGCTTCCCCGGTCCGGAATAGAGTGAGACCTTTTCAATTTCGCTGGAAATGCTCGTCAGGTCATTACCGATAATGTCTGCAAGATAACGGCAGGCACGCTCCGATATTTGAAGGTCCTTTTTTCCTGCAAGCCATTTTATCCATTTGGGCATTTCTCTTTCGTAGGGGCGGCTGTGTTCTACGGCACACCCTTTTTTCGACAGGGCAAGAAAGAACTTTTTCCGCTTGTCCGCCGTTCTGCCGACCATGACAAGAGCAGTTGAGGGAGAGGGGTCCTCCAGGTAGGCTAAAAGCTGCTCCTCATCAGCAGCTTTTAGTTTATCTGCATCTTTAAGGACAACAAGCCGTCGCTGCGCCATGACGGGAAGAGTTGAAGCAGCGGAAATAACCTTTGAAATTTCCACCTCACCTGCATGAAAAAGGTCGCAGTTAAAGTCTGCAAGCCCCCCGGCAAGAACGGCTTCCTTGAGCCTTGCAAAAGATTCTTCTTTCAGTAAATCTTCATCGCCGAAAAGGTAGTAAACAGGACTGAACTTGCCTGCCTTGATATCCCTGTAAAGATCGTCAGGCTTCATCAGAATCCTTCAAAAATCCTGTCATAAATGAGATCGGCAACTTCCCGGGCCAACTCTCGCTTCGCTTCCGTTCTGTTGTTTTCCGTCAAATCCACATCACCTGCCGCGGCCTTATAATCCATTATCTCGGAAAGTCCTTTCCCTTTCCAGACAACCTCTCCTTCACCCTTTCTTCTGAAAGTTACGTCCAGGGTGATTGTCAATCTGTAATCGGTGACCACATCAGTAGAGGAAAAAGAAACGGGCATGTTGGAAATGGAAGTAATTACTCCCGAAAGAAGGGCATGGGCCTCCTCCTGAGGGACTATTTTCAGCCGCTTTGTTTTTGAAAACGCTTCAAAAAGGGCCGACGAAATAAGGGCCTCCATATCAGCTTCAATGGAATTATTTCCAAAAGCTTCAATTGCAATGGCGGTAATGTCTTTGGGGAGCGTATCGGCACCTCCCTTGAGATGATAACCGCAGCCATAAAAAAATGAGACCAGCAAGCAGGCAAGAAGGGGGAGAAAAAACTTTTTCCCTCCCCTTCTTAATAGTTTTTTTAGTTGATATGGAGACATATTTTACTTGCTTACAACCACATTCACCAGTTTTCCGGGAACGACAATAACCTTCCTCACCTGCATTCCGACGGTATGTTTTGATACGTTAGCATCAGCCAGGGCTTTGGTCTTGACCTCCTCTTCAGAGAATCCGGGAGATAGGGTAATCCTGCCTCTTACCTTGCCGTTTACCTGGACAACAATGGTAATTTCATCTTCCACCGTTGCAGATTTATCGAAGGAAGGCCATTTGGCATGGGCTACCCTACCCTCCTTACCGAGAGTCATCCAGAGCTCTTCCGAAATGTGAGGAACAAAGGGTGCAACAAGGAGGATAACGGCCTCGACAGCCTCTTTCATGACCTCCTTCGACTTTTCATCTTTCGCTTCAAAGGGGTAGATGGTGTTAACAAGCTCCATAACGGCGCTGATTGCCGTATTGAAATGAAACCTGTCCTGCAAATCTTCCGTTACTTTTTTGATTGTCTGGTGCGTCTTTCTTCGAAGCGCTTTGGCATTTCCTTCAAGCCCCTCCCCGGTGCATTCCCCTGCTCCCTTCAGATCATCAAGCCTGTCATAAACCATACGCCAGACCCTGTTTAAGAAGCGGTAGGCACCTTCAACACCGGCCTCATTCCATTCGAGATCCTTCTCCGGCGGTGCAGCAAAAAGGGAAAAGAGCCTCGCCGTATCGGCTCCGTAATAAGCAATAAGGTGATCAGGATCAACAGTGTTTTTCTTCGATTTGGACATCTTCTCCGTACGTCCCGTAAGGACGCCCTTGTCGCACTTGATACACTTGCCGTCCACCACCTCTTCGGGAGCCAGCCAGCCATGATCGGGACACTGGTTTGACTCCATACAAACCATTCCCTGGGTAAGCAGGTTGGTAAAAGGCTCATCACCGGAAACCATGCCCAGATCCCTTAATACCTTGTGGAAAAAGCGGGCATAAAGAAGGTGCATAACGGCATGCTCCACACCACCGATATATTGATCGACAGGGAGCCAGTAATCTGTCTTTTCCTTATGGACAGGGCCTTCCGTAAATCTCGGCGAAGCATACCGTGCGTAGTACCAGGATGACTCGACAAAGGTATCCATCGTGTCAGTTTCACGCTGTGCATCACCGCCGCAGGTGGGGCATTTTGTATTAACAAAGGACTCGATGGCAGCAAGAGGTGAAAGCGCCTTTGCATCGAAGTTGATATTTTCCGGCAACGCAACGGGAAGCTGATCTTCCGGAACAGGCAGGGCGCCACATTTCTTACAATTAATTATAGGGATGGGCGCTCCCCAGTAGCGCTGTCTCGA